>DAOVYB010000010.1 GCA_030635835.1 Gammaproteobacteria bacterium | reverse complement strand
TACTTGGTGAAATGGCAAAAACTGCTGGTATGGATGTAAGAGTGGGTGGGAATATAGGCGTGCCTGCTTTAGATTTATTACATGAACCGCGCCCTGATTTATATATTCTTGAGTTATCAAGTTTTCAGCTTGAAACAACAGAAAGTTTAAATGCTTGTGCCGCTGCTATTTTAAATATCAGTGAAGATCATATGGATCGTTATTATGATTTAAATGATTACACTGCTGCAAAAGCCAAAGTTTATTATGGTACCGGTACACTTATAGTAAACCTTGATGATGAACGTGTTATGGGAACAGTAAATCTCATAAGACAAGGCCGCGCGTTATCTGGTTTTACAGCATCAGAACCTAAAGAAAAAGAATTTGGTGTCTGCACTAAGAATAATATTGAGTATTTGTGTTACGGAAGTGATTTGTTATTAGCGGTGTCTGAATTGAAAGTTAAGGGAAAACATAATGTTGTTAATGCATTAGCAGCACTCGCTTTAGGTAAAGAAGCAAATATTCCTTTAGATGCTATGTTAGTTGCTTTAAAAGAATTTCCAGGCTTACCTCATCGTAGTCAATGGATTGCAGAGAAAGGTGGTATTGAATGGTATAACGATTCAAAGGCAACTAATGTTGGCGCAACTATTGCCGCACTTAATGGTATTAAGGCAAACAACATTATTCTTATTGCTGGTGGGCAAGGCAAGGGACAAGATTTTTCTCCATTAAAAGATGTGGTGAAAAATAAAGTTAAACATCTCATTTTATTAGGCGAAGATGCGAATCTTCTTAATGATGAATTATCAGATTCTGTAGAAGTAAGTATTGTAAAAGATTTATCAGAGGCTGTGTTTAAAGCAGTTGAAATTGCTAAATCAGGTGATGCTGTATTACTTTCACCCGCATGCGCAAGTTTTGATATGTTTACAGGTTATGAGCAGCGTGGTGATTTATTTATTACTGCAGTGATGGAGGTATTGCGATGAGTGTAATATCTTTACCACAAAATTATTCAAATCGATTTTCCGATAAAAATAAATCTGATTCTCTGCTTGATGTTTTAGATTTACCATTATTGCTGAGTGCTATTACTTTATTAGGATTAGGCCTGGTGATGGTTGCTTCATCATCGATATCAATTGCTGAACGTCAATTATCTGAACCATTATTTTATTTTTGGCGACAATTATCATTTTCAGTAATTGGTTTAATTGCCGCGTTCATTGTTTTTAAAGTTCCGATGAACTTCTTGCAAAAAACCGGACCAATATTAATGGTTGTTAGTCTATTTTTATTACTAATGGTATTGGTTCCTGGCTTAGGTAAAGAAGTGAATGGTAGTGTACGCTGGTTGAACCTCGGTATTATCTCATTACAGGTATCTGAATTTGTTAAGCTTTCAGCTGTTATTTATCTGGCTGGTTATCTTGTACGACATAATGAAGAAGTACGAACAAATCTGGGTGGTTTCATTCGTCCATTAGTATTGATATTTATTATTTCATTATTATTAATTCTTGAACCGGATTTTGGTGCTGTTGCAGTAATTGCAATGACTGCGATGGGTATGTTGTGGTTAGGTGGCGCAAGTTTCTTTCAATTTATATTCTTAATGTTAACCATGGCGGCAGTACTATCTTTAGTTGCTATTTCATCACCTTATCGAATGGAACGTTTAACCACATTTCTAAATCCCTGGGCGGATCCTTTTAACAGTGGTTTTCAATTAACACAGGCATTAATTGCATTTGGTCGGGGTGAATGGTTTGGCGTTGGTTTAGGTTCAAGTGTACAAAAACTCTTTTATTTACCAGAAGCGCATACCGATTTTGTATTCGCAGTATTAGCTGAAGAATTAGGTTTGTTTAGTGTAATGATTGTAATTGCACTGTTTTGTTTTATTGTGATTCGCTCATTAATGATTGGCCGTCGTGCTGAAAAACGTGAGCATCCATTTACAGCTTATCTCGCATATGGTTTAGGTATCTGGTTAGGTTTACAGGCATTTATTAATCTTGGTGTAAATTTAGGTGTGTTACCAACTAAAGGTTTGACTTTACCGCTAATGAGTTATGGTGGAAGTAGCTTGATCATTATGTGCATTGTTATAGCAATGTTACTGCGGGCTGATTATGAAACACGACAATTTGATCGTGCAGGTCAGAATAAAAGAAAAACAGGTAATCAATCATGGTGAATCCTGTCAAAACAAATCAAGTTAAACATGTATTGATTGCCGCTGGTGGTACAGGCGGTCATGTATATCCGGCTTTAGCAGTTGCTGATTATTTACGCGAGAGTGGTGTAAAGGTTTCCTGGGTTGGTACAGCGAATGGTTTAGAACATCGTGTTGTACCTGCTGCAAATATTCCATTGGAAATTATTAGTATTAGTGGATTGCGTGGTAAAGGTTTGTTGAATTTGTTTTTCGTTCCATTGAAGTTAGTCGTGGCTATAGTGCAGGTTTTAAAAATATTCTTTAAAACTAAACCAGATGTGGTTTTGGGTATGGGTGGATTTGTAAGTGGGCCATGTGGGTTAGCAGCTTTTATTTTACGTAAACCTTTATATTTACATGAACAAAATGCAATTCCCGGATTTACGAATAAAGTTTTGAATTATGTAGCAACAAATACGATGCAGGCTTTTCCAAATAGTTTTAAAGGTAAACAAGACATTATTGTTACAGGGAATCCTATTAGAAAAAATATTTCTGATTTAAATGAACCTGGTATCAGAATGGCAAAACGTGACGATAAAATTCGTTTACTTATTATTGGTGGCAGCTTAGGTGCACAGGCGTTAAATGAAAATGTACCACAGACATTATCTGAATTAGAAAAAAATATTCAACCAGCTGTATGGCATCAATCGGGTAAAAACAAGCTTGAAGCAACCATAGCAGGTTATAAAAAAGTAAATGTTGAAGCTAAAGTCACAGAGTTTATTGAAGATATGGCTGAAGCATATGAATGGGCAGATTTAGTAATATGCAGAGCGGGTGCCTTAACAATTTCTGAATTAGCTAATGCAGGTGTTGCCGCAATATTAGTTCCTTATCCGTATGCAGTAGATGATCATCAAACTGCAAATGCAGAATACTTAACGAATGCAGATGCAGCAATATTAATTCAGCAAGAACATTTGATTCCAATATTAAAAGAAACATTGGTAGAACTTTTAATAGCAGGCAGAACAAGATTGGTTGAAATGGCTAAGTTAGCAAGAGAATTATCGAAACCCGATGCAACTAAAATGGTTGCGGAAATATGTTTAGGAGTTTCACATGGTTAAAAAACTTGATTTAGCTCAATTACGTGATGAACCCAGCATGGGACGCATACGCTGTATTCACTTTGTGGGTATTGGTGGTGTTGGCATGGGTGGTATTGCAGAAGTTATGTTGAATTTAGGTTATGACATTTGCGGATCAGACTTGAATGAGAATGCGGTTACTAAACGTTTAACTCAGTTAGGTGCTGATATTTCTTTTGGCCATGCAGCTGAAAATTTACGTAACTGTGATGTTGTGGTTGTATCAACAGCAGTAAAAGAGGATAACCCTGAAGTTATTGCAGCACATGAACAGCGTATTCCCGTTGTACCACGTGCTGAGATGTTAGCTGAATTAATGCGCTTTAGATATGGTATTGCAGTTGCAGGCACTCACGGTAAAACAACAACCACTAGTTTAGCAGCAAGTATTTTAGCTGAAGGTGATTTCGATCCAACATTTGTTATTGGTGGAAGATTAAATAGTGCAGGTACCAATGCACGCTTAGGTGAAAGTCATTACCTGGTTGCTGAAGCTGACGAGAGTGATGCATCCTTTATGCATTTACAACCTATGATGGCTGTCGTTACAAATATTGATGCAGATCATATGGAAACATATGGTGGTGATTTTGAAAATCTTCGTCAAACATTTATAGAGTTTTTACATCATTTGCCTTTTTATGGTCGTGCAATTTTATGTGTTGATGATGAGGAAGTACGCAACATTATTCCACAAGTTAATCGACCAATAACAACGTATGGTTTTAATGAAGATGCTGATATTAGAGCTTCAAATTTAAAACAAGATGGTAACAAAACCTCTTTTTCTGTTGCGAAAGAGAATGATGAACACTGGCTTGATATCACTTTAAATATGCCGGGTGAGCATAATGTTCTCAATGCACTGGCTGCAATTGCTGTAGCTAATGAAATTGGTGTCGATGCACAGTCAATACAAAATGCTTTATTAAATTTTCAGGGTATTGGTCGACGTTTTCAGATTAATGGTGAATATCATATTGGTAACAATAAAGTATTGCATGTTGATGATTATGGTCACCACCCCAGAGAAGTTGAAGCAACGATACAGGCAATTCGAAATGGGTGGCCTGATAATCGTTTAGTGGTTGCTTTTCAACCTCATCGTTTTACACGAACGCGTGATTTATTTGAAGATTTTACTGCTGTACTTTCTACTGTTGATGCACTGGTATTACTGGAAGTTTTCTCTGCAGGCGAAACTGTTATCACAGGTGCTGATGGTCGAAGTCTGGCTCGAGCTATACGTGCACGTGGACAGGTAGAACCTGTATTTGTTGAAAATATTGAAGAGCTTGCAACAACATTAAAAGGTGTATTAAAAGACGGCGATATTTTATTAACACTTGGCGCAGGCAGTATAGGGGCGGCGGCTAATAAATTAAAAGATGAATTGGTTGTTGAATAAGATATGGAACTCACTATGACTAAGGACAATATGACATATAAAGGCATACTGCTGGAACATGAACCTATGTCCCGTCATACATCATGGCGTGTGGGTGGTAATGCTGATCGTTTCTATCATCCAGCTGATCTTAATGATCTTTCTTTATATATGAAAAGTTTGCCGGCAAATGAAGCGGTATTTTGGATAGGATTAGGAAGTAATTTATTAGTAACTGATGCAGGTATACGCGGCAGCGTGATTTGTACCAGTGGTGTATTAAATGAAATTAAACAAGTTGATGAAACCCATATTTATGTTGAAGCCGGTGTACCGAGTCCTAAACTGGCAAAATTTTCAGCGAAGTTAGGTTTAACGGGTGCTGAATTTTTATCGGGAATACCTGGCACATTTGGTGGCGCACTAAAAATGAATGCAGGTGCCGTTGGTGGAGAAACCTGGGATATTGTTGAAAGCATAGAAACAATAGATATGCATGGTGAAATACATAAACGAACTCCCGATGAATTTATAATTGCCTATCGACATGTAGAAACTAAAGACAATTCAATTCAGCAAGAGTGGTTTGTTTCAGCAGTTGTGAAATTAAATATTGGTGATGAAAAAGAAAGCTTGCAAAAGATAAAAGAACATCTTAATCGCCGTGGCGCAACGCAACCAACGCAACAACCCAATGCCGGTTCAGTATTCAGAAATCCGCAAGGTGATTATGCGGCAAGATTGGTAGAGAGTTGTGGTTTAAAAGGTTTTTGTCTTGGCGGCGCATGTGTATCAGAAAAACATGCAAACTTTATTATCAATACCGGTACAGCTACAGCAAAAGATATTGAAATGTTAATTAATACTGTGCATGAAAAAGTTTTAAAACAACATAACGTAGACTTGATTCGTGAAGTTCAGATCGTTGGTGAACGGAATGATTGATAATACTTCATCATCATTACAGGTTCAGGCAAAAGACTTTGGAAAGGTTGCCGTCCTTATGGGTGGCTGGTCAGCTGAAAGAGAAGTTTCGTTAAAAAGTGGTGAGGCAGTGTTAAATGCCTTACTGGAACAAAATATTGATGCTCATAAAATTGATGTTAATCGTGAAACGATTTTTGATGACTTAAAAAATGGACAATTTGATCGTGTATTTATCGTATTGCATGGTCCCGGTGGTGAAGATGGTGTTATTCAAAGTGTACTTGAAGTTTTGCAGCTACCTTATACCGGAAGTGGCGTACTTGCTTCAGCAATCGCAATGGACAAGTTGCGATGTAAAGAATTAATGCAGGGAGCGGGTTTACCTACTCCGGCTTATATGCGGTTAGATGAATCGACGGATATGAGTTATGTCGGCGCAACTTTAGGTTTTCCTATTATGGTTAAACCTACACTTGAAGGTTCAAGTCTCGGTATGAGTAAAGTTGATGAAGAAAAGGCATTAAATACTGCCTGGGAAGTTGCGGCAAAATTTGGAAATACAGTTTTGGCTGAACAGTGGGTGCAAGGTAATGAATATACTGTTGCAATATTAGGTCGCACACCTTTACCTGTTATTCGGCTTGAGACAAAGCGAGATTTTTATGACTATGCTGCAAAATATGATGATGATGACACTCTTTATCATTGTCCATGTGGCTTAACTAATGATGAAGAATCTCAATTACAACGTCTGGCTCTGTCAGCATTTGATGCGGTTGGTGCAAAAGGCTGGGGACGTGTTGACATAATGAGTGATGAAGAAGGTAAACCTTCTGTTATCGAAATTAATACTGTTCCGGGTATGACAAGTCATAGCCTGGTACCAATGGCAGCTAAAGCTAAAGGATATTCGTTTAATGAGCTTGTGTTTAATATTTTATCGCAAACATTAATTGAGGCATAAAAGAAATGTCAGCAAAAGCAGGACAAGCAGCATACATTAAAAAAAGAGAGTTACCTTCTATCTCATATCGATGGGTGAATTGGGTTCTTCCTTTAGTGCTTGGCTGCGCTGTTTTATTTTGGGCAGAAAATCATTTAAGTGATCCTAAAACATTGCCGGTCAATAAAATTCGTGTACATGGTGCTTTTGTTAATGTTGATGAAGCTATGTTACATCGTGCTATATCCGGTGTGATTGCCGGAGGCTATTTTAATGTTGATGTTGAAAATGTCAGAGAAGTAGTTGAACAAATTCCCTGGGTTGAAAAAGCATCAGTTAGAAGGGTATGGCCAGACACCTTAAGTGTGAGTGTTATTGAGCAACAACCTGTGGCTGTAGCAAATAAAGCAGGTTTAATTAATTCGAATGGTGATGTTTTTAAACCATTAAATAAAGTTGATTCAACGTCATTACCTGTTTTTGACGGTAATGCTAATTTAAATAAGTTAATGCTATCGAAATATTATGAAATGAATAAGTTGTTAGAAAGTATTAATAGCAAAATAACGTATTTTAAACTCGATGCTCGTCATGCTATTGAATTAAAGCTGGATAATGGTTTGAAACTTGTTCTTGGGCGCGGAGATACGAGGAAAAGGTTAGAGCGCCTGACACGAATTTATCAGAAAGTTTTGTTAAGCAGAATGAATGATATAGAAGTAATTGATTTGCGTTATACCAATGGTATGGCAATAGGTTGGAAAAAGAATATTAAGGCTTCGTTAGGAGCAGTTAAAAATGTCTAAGAAAATGGAAAAAAATCTTATTGTTGGTTTGGATATTGGAACATCCAAGGTCGTGGCTATTGTGGGGGAAATAACACCAGATAATGAAGTTGAAATTATCGGTTTAGGCTCTCATCCGTCACGCGGTTTAAAAAAAGGTGTTGTAGTTAACATTGAATCAACAGTGCAATCAATACAGCGTGCTATTGAAGAAGCTGAACTTATGTCAGGTTGCCAGATTCATTCTGTTTATGCTGGTATCGCAGGCAGTCATGTTCGTAGTTTAAATTCTCACGGTATCGTGGCGATACGTGATAAAGAGGTTGTACCTGCAGATGTTGAACGTGTAATTGATGCTGCTCGTGCAGTTGCCATTCCGGCTGATCAAAAAATTCTGCACATATTGCCACAGGAATTCATTATCGATCAGCAAGAAAGCATTCGTGAACCGGTTGGTATGTCGGGTGTAAGGCTTGAAGCAAAAGTACATATGGTGACAGGTGCGGTAAGTGCTGCGCAAAATATTATTAAATGTGTACGCCGCTGTGGTTTAGAAGTTGATGACATTATTCTTGAACAACTGGCTTCAAGTCACTCGGTATTGACCGATGATGAAAAAGAGCTGGGTGTTTGTTTAGTTGATATCGGTGGTGGTACAACTGATATTGCCGTGTTTACTGAAGGGGCGATTCGCCATACGGCAGTAATTCCAATAGCCGGTGATCAGGTAACAAATGATATAGCCGTGGCATTACGTACACCAACGCAATATGCCGAAGAAATAAAAATTAAATATGCCTGTGCTTTAACACAACTTGCCAGTGTTGATGAAACTATAGAAGTACCTAGTGTTGGTGAACGTCCAGATAGACGTTTAGCACGTCAAACATTGGCTGAAGTGGTTGAGCCACGTTATGAAGAATTATTTACTTTGATCCAGGCAGAGTTACGTCGAAGTGGATTTGAAGATTTATGTGCAGCAGGCATCGTTTTAACTGGCGGAAGTTCCAAGATGGAAGGTGCCGTCGAGTTAGCTGAAGAAATTTTCCATATGCCGGTACGTTTGGGGGCTCCTCAATATGTAACGGGATTGGTTGATGTGGTTCGAAATCCAATACATTCCACGGGGGTGGGCTTGTTGTTGTTTGGATATCAGAATCGAGCAATGCGTGAGTCAGAAGCGCGTATGGGTAAAGGTTTTAAATCAGTATGGAACCGAATGAAAAATTGGTTCCAGGGTAACTTTTAAAAACATCTCTGGAAACAGAGAGGAGGGGTGAAAAATGAAGTTTGAATTTATGGACACACAGAGTCAAAGTGCCGTTATTAAAGTAGTCGGTGTTGGCGGCGGCGGTGGTAATGCTGTTGAACACATGCTGCAGGAAAATCTTGATGGCGTAGATTTTATTTGTGCAAATACTGATGCGCAGGCATTAAAAAACAGTTCTGCTCGTAGCACGATACAGATCGGAACTAACATCACAAAAGGCCTGGGAGCAGGTGCAAACCCTGAAATTGGACGTGAAGCAGCTATCGAAGATCGCGAACGTATTCAGGAAATGTTAGAAGGTTCAGATATGCTCTTTATTACTGCTGGCATGGGTGGTGGTACCGGAACCGGTGGTGCACCAATTGTTGCTCAAGTCGCTAAAGAAATGGGCATTCTTACAGTTGCTGTTGTTACGCGTCCGTTCTCGTTTGAAGGTAAAAAACGAATGGACATTGCGGCTGATGGTATAGAAGAATTAAAAAGTTATGTTGATTCTTTAATTACAATACCTAATGAAAAATTACTCAGTGTTTTGGGTAAAAATGTGAGCTTGCTCGACGCATTTAAAGCCGGTAACGATGTATTATTAGGCGCAGTTCAGGGAATAGCAGAACTAATCACACGTCCAGGCTTGATCAATGTCGATTTCGCAGATGTTAGAACGGTAATGTCTGAAATGGGCATGGCAATGATGGGCTCTGGTAAATCAGATGGTGAAAACCGCGCACGAGAAGCTGCTGAAGCAGCTATTGCCAGTCCACTGCTTGAAGATGTCAATCTCTCAGGGGCTCGAGGAATTCTAGTCAATGTGACTGCCGGCATGGATATGTCGATTGGTGAATTTGAAGAGGTGGGTAATACAGTAAAAGAATTTGCTTCTGATAATGCCACGGTTGTTGTTGGAACAGTGATTGACCCAGAAATGAGTGGTGAACTTCGAGTAACTGTTGTGGCAACGGGTTTAGGTCGTGAAATGGCTGGTAACAGTGAGCAACCGGTGAAACTTGTTGTTGATAAAACACCAAGTGGTGAAGTGGATTATGCGCAACTGGATAAGCCTGCGGTAATTCGAAATAAAGTAGCTGGTGATCGTTTTACTGAAACTGAAAGCGGAATGGATTATCTGGATATTCCGGCATTTTTACGTCGCCAGGCAGATTAGCGTAGATTAAATTCAAGGGAAAAAATTTGGAATTAAATATTAGTAGACAAATAAAGTGCAAAACCCCCTCCTTTTTGCACATATTTGGGGAAAAGCGGAACTAGTTGTTTAAGTTATATGCTGAAAAGCCGCTATATTTCACATAATTTTTAACGATGGTGGAATATTGTTCTGGAAAGGACGAGAAATATCGTTATAATATAACGTTTCCCGTTTTACTTATATTTTCAAACTGAATGGCCATTGAGTTTTAGGTCTGATTTTTGCATATTAATTTGAATATTGATTTTTTTGATTTTAAAGGTACTCACAAAGTGATTAGACAGCGCACGCTAAAAAATGTTATTCGAGCTACTGGCGTAGGTTTACATACGGGTGAAAAAGTTTATTTAACACTTCGTCCTGCCGCACCGGATTCAGGTATCATTTTTAGACGTGTTGACCTGGATGAACCCGTTGAAATTCCTGCAACGCCTGAAAATGTTGGTGATACCACCCTGTCAACAACACTAATTAAAGATGGTGTAAGAATTTCAACCGTTGAGCATCTTTTATCAGCCATGGCCGGTTTAGGAATTGATAATGCTTATGTTGATTTAAATGCGGCTGAAGTACCTATTATGGATGGCAGTGCTGGTCCATTTGTCTTCTTAATTCAGTCAGCGGGTATTGAAGAGCAGAATGCAGCAAAGCGTTTTATTCGAATCAAGAAATCAGTAAGAGTCGAAGATGGCGACAAATGGGTTAATTTCGAACCATTTGACGGCTTTAAAGTGGCTTTTACCATCGATTTCGATCATCCTGCTTTTAAAGAAGGTTCTCAAATTGCGGAAGTAGACTTCTCAACTACTTCATTTGTTCGTGAAGTGAGTCGTGCCCGAACTTTTGGTTTTATGAACCAAATTGAACAACTTCGTGCTAATAATCTGGCGCTTGGTGGTAGTTTAGATAATGCTGTAGTTGTTGATGACTATCGGGTTTTAAATGAAGATGGTCTTCGTTATGTTGATGAGTTTGTTAAACATAAAATTCTTGATTCAATTGGTGACTTATACCTTTTAGGTCATAGCTTAATCGGTTCATTTTGTGGGCATAAATCAGGTCATGCTTTAAATAATGAACTACTTCGTGCTTTATTAGCACAAGAAGATGCATGGGAAGAAGTGACCTTTGAAGATGCATCTACTGCACCTATTTCCTTTGCTCAACCTGTTCACGCCGGCTAAGAATACATAGCATTTAGTCACATATATTTTATATGAGGCTATTATTTATTTTTATGACGTTTAGCTAAACGCCGTAACGCCCTCTGTAAATCATCATTATCCAAGCTTTCTGCTATGTTTTCTAAACAGCGTTTTGCTTCGCCACTGAGGTAGCGTGGGCGGTTCCCTCTTTTTGTTTGCTGGATTTTAGCATTTGTTGGTCGAGTAGTTACTGAAATGTCCTTAACGTATTGAAAATATTGAATATTTTTCTTTAGCGTCGGAATAATATGAGCACTCATAAATCGAAATTTGGTTGCCCATGCCGGTGTGTCAGCGATAACATGGAGCTTATTACCATTTATATAGGCGAGCTGAACATGCAGATTGATCGGTGCTGGAATATTCTTTAGGAATTCTTGATTTAATTTCCCCATAAAATCAGCCTTTGTGACCAAGTCGGCAACCCCATATTTTTTTCGTTTTAGATACTTGTACAATGGCTTTGGAGAATTCATAATATATATTAATGATTTGCGTGCGTTATCCGATAAATATTATACATTAAAATAAAAAAATTGAGGCGCTTTGAGGCTCCATGAATATTATACTGCTTAAAAGAAAAAAGGGATCATCGGGTTTAGTTACTCTGAATAAAAAGAAAATGGCCACAGTTTTAATGGCTGTATTTGTTTTACTTCCCGCTACGTTTCTATTTTCAGGTTACAAATTAGGTATCCATTATATGCAGGCGAATCCTGATGATTTAATGGTCGCTATGCAATCTGAAATGGAAGTTCAACGACTCAAAATTGATGAAGTGACAAAGAATGCTGAAGAGAATATGAATGCTTTAGCATTACGTTTAGGCAAGCTTCAGGCTCATGTTATTCGTATTGATGCTCTTGGTTCACGTTTAACAACAATGGCTAAGTTAGATAGTGGTGAGTTTGATTTTAATCAGTCTCCTGCTCAAGGTGGTCCGGTTGCCGCGAATGAATTATCTGCTGAAATGCAGGTTCCTGACTTTATGACTTCACTTAATAATTTGTCATTACAGTTAGATGATCGTAATCAACAACTCAGCGTCTTAGAAACTATGATGATGAACCGTAATCTACAGGAAGAAGTCATGCCTGCAGGTCGTCCGATTACTCGTGGTTGGTTGTCCTCTTATTTTGGTATTCGTACAGACCCGTTTAATGGCCGTCGCGTACATCACTCTGGTGTAGATTTTGCCGGTAAAATGGGGTCAGATGTTGTAGCGGTTGGCGCTGGTGTTATCACATATTCTGGTAAGCGTTCTGGCTATGGTAATTTGGTTGAGATTAATCATGGTAATGGTTATTCGACTCGTTACGGTCATAGTAGTGAGCTTTTAGTGAAAGTTGGCGATACGGTAAAAAAAGGTCATATTGTAGCTAAGATGGGTACAAGTGGGCGTTCTACAGGTCCTCACGTCCATTTTGAAGTTCTTTTAAATGGCCGGGCTGTTAATCCTAAAAAATATATCCACGCTTCACGTTAAACTTTTGATTAAGCCGATACGTTTTTTCGTATTGGCTTAAGATTATTTATTTTCGTGAAAACATTCCCTTTTTATTCTCTTTTTCTCCTATTTATTATTCTAAGCCTTTCTGGCTGCGCGTTACCTGTTTGTTGCACTCAAACAAATGATGACCTGAAATCTCAGGTAGAGCTTATCAAAAACAAACCTGATATAAATATCACAGCTGTGGGTGACATTATGCTGGGGACAAATTTTCCTGATAATCGATTAGCGCCTAATGATGGTGCTCACTTACTTAATGCGATTACACCTAGCCTAAATAGTGCTGATATAACCTTCGGTAATTTGGAAGGCGTGTTACTCAATGGTGGTGAAGCAGCTAAAAAGTGCAAGAATAGTTCTTCCTGCTATGTATTTCGTTCTCCTCCGCATTATGCCAAATATCTCAAATTAGCCGGGTTCGACATTTTAAGTCTGGCAAATAACCATGCGCGTGACTTTGGTGAAGAAGGACGGTCAGCTTCTATGCAGGCGCTTGATGCAGTTGGATTACATCATACAGGCCGGGTTGGTGATATCGCACTGTGGAAGGTAAAAGGCCTTGATGTAACGTGGATAGCCTTTGCTCCATTTGGTGGATCACATGATTTATTAGATATCCCTTTAGCCGTTAAACAGGTTAAAGCGCTGGTCGAAACTTCAGATCTGGTGTTTGTATCCATACATGCCGGCGCAGAAGGTAAGGATGTTCAGCATATCCCATTTAAGAATGAGATGTTCTATGGTGAAGATCGTGGTGATGTGGTGAAGTTTAGCCGTGCTGTTATCGATGCAGGAGCTGATTTGGTGATTGGACATGGACCCCATGTGCCAAGAGCACTGGAATTATATAAAAACAGGCTTATTGCTTATAGCTTGGGGAATTTTACTACTTACCAGGGAATGAGAATTACCGGTGATTATGGTACTGCGCCCATATTAACGGTAACTTTGTCACCTAATGGACGTTTTAAACGTGGGCAAATTATTTCAGCTCGCCAACATCGCCCTCAAGGAACACAACTTGATAAACAGCAAAGAGCGGCAAAACTTATTCAGCAACTCACTAAAGAAGATTTTCCTGATACAGAGTTGTATTTTTCTGAAAATGGCATAATAACCCCTCATTCTATTTCTCAAACAGCTAATCAAAAAGCCAGTTTAAAGCATTGATTCTAAAGCAGGACAAATGCCGCTATGGCCTGTAGAATATGCCGCTCGAAAGGGTATGAATGTATAATTTCTTTTGCTGTAATAGCAAATTTCGTCAGTAAGTACTTACATAAAGCACATAAAAGATAAAGAATTATGGTTGGAAAATTTTTTAAAAAGATATTTGGTAGTCGTAACGAAAGACTCGTAAAAGCTATGCGCAAAATTGTGGCGCAAATTAATGACCTTGAGTCAGGCTTGCAGTCTTTAACTGACGAACAATTGAAAGCTAAAACGGAAGAATTTCGGAAGCGTTTAGAGCAGAGTGAAGAGCTAAATACACTGCTGCCAGAAGCCTTTGCAACGGTAAGAGAAGCTAGTCAGCGTGCTTTAGGACTGCGTCACTATGATGTGCAAATGATTGGTGGCATGGTGCTACATGACGGCAAGATCTCTGAAATGAGAACAGGTGAAGGTAAAACGCTAATGTCTACCTTGCCGGCTTATCTGAATGCTTTAACGGCTAAGGGCGTACATATTATTACGGTAAATGATTATCTGGCAACACGTGACGCTGAATGGATGGGTAAGTTATATAACTTCCTCGGCATGAGTGTTGGCGTGATTGTGTCTGATATGCCTTATGAAGATAAACAAAAAGCCTATAACGCGGATATTACCTACGGAACCAATAATGAATTTGGTTTTGATTACCTGCGTGACAATATGGCGTTTAGCAGTGAAGAACAATTTCAGCGCGGCCAGCATTTTGCCATTATTGATGAAGTCGATTCAATTCTTATTGATGAAGCCAGAACACCATTAATTATCTCAGGGCCGGCAGAAGACAGTTCTGAGCATTATTATAAAGTGAATACTTTGGTACCAAAACTGGTCAAACAAGAAGAAGAAGATGGCCCTGGTGATTATACCGTTGAAGAAAAGAATAAGCAGATATTCCTTACTGAGGAAGGTCATGAGCATGTTGAAGAGTTATTAGCTGAGGTTGGCTTACTGGCTGAAGATGCCAGTCTTTATGATGTTTCAAATATTAATCTGTTACATCATGTCAATGCAGCATTAAGAGCACACGTCTTATACCAGATAGATGTGGATTATATTATTGCCGAGAATGAAATCGTAATTGTCGATGAGTTCACCGGCCGTACCATGCCTGGGCGTCGTTGGTCAGATGGCTTACATCAGGCGGTGGAAGCAAAAGAAGGTGTACCGATTCAGCAGGAAAACCAGACTCTGGCATCGATTACGTTCCAGAATTATTTCCGCCTGTATGAAAAGTTATCGGGTATGACAGGGACTGCCGATACCGAAGCCTATGAGTTCCAGCAAATTTATGGCTTGGAAGTTGTGGTTGTCCCAACGCATCGTTCAATGGTAAGGGATGATCGTGTTGATCAGGTCTTCCTGACCATAAATGAGAAGTTTAATGCCATTATTGAAGATATTGTCGACTGTAACAAGCGTGGCCAGCCGGTATTAGTGGGCACATCATCAATTGAAGTATCTGAGTTTCTTTCTGGCTTATTGAAAAAAGCTAAAATTAAACACGAAGTGTTGAATGCAAAACAACACGAACGTGAAGCAGATATTGTGGCACAAGCAGGGCAACCTGGTGCGATAACAATAGCCACAAATATGGCGGGTCGTGGTACTGATATTGTTTTAGGTGGTAACTTTGATTCTGAATTAGCTGCCTTAGGAAATCCTGATGAAGCGACAATCGGTAAACGTAAAGTTGCATGGCAGGAACGCCATAATACTGTTGTTGAAACGGGTGGTTTACATATTATTGGTACGGAAAGAAATGAATCGCGCCGTGTTGATAACCAGTTACGAGGGCGTGCAGGTCGTCAGGGTGATAAAGGCTCGTCACACTTTTATTTGTCATTAGAAGATAACCTGATGCGGATTTTTGCTTCTGAACGCGTTGCAGGATTAATGCAACGTTTAGGTATGGAAGACGGTGAAGCGATTGAACATCCCTGGGTAAGTAAAGCTATCGAGAATGCACAACGCAAAGTTGAAGGCCATAACTTTGATATGCGAAAACAACTGCTTGAGTATGATGATGTCGCCAATGATCAGCGTAAAGTTATCTATACTCAGCGTAATGAGCTTATGAAGCTGTCTGATATTTCAGATAGTATTGAAGCGATTCGTTCAGATGTGGTGAATGAAATTATTAATGCATATATTCCTCCACAGAGTATTGAAGAACAGTGGGACTTACCTGGTCTGGAAGAAAATATTGAAGGTGAGTTTGGTGTCGAGAGCAATGTACGTGAATGGTTAAAAGAAGATTCCAGCTTACATGAAGAGTCGCTTCGGGAAAAAACACTGAATAATATCGTTAGCGCCTATGTAGAAAAGGAAAAAGAAGCTGGTTCTGAAACAATGCGCCATATTGAAAAGGCGGTTATGTTACAGGTGCTTGATTCTCAGTGGAAAGAACATCTGGCTACAATGGATCAACTTCGACAAGGTATTCACTTGCGAGGTTATGCGCAAAAAGATCCTAAACAGGAATATAAACGCGAATCGTTTGAAATGTTTACGGAAATGCTGGAACGAATTAAGCATGATGTTGTGACTATCCTGAGTCGTGTTCAGGTTCGCAGTGATGAAGAAATTGAAGCAATGGAAGCACAACGACGACAAAGTAGTGGTGATATTGAATATCAACATGAGTCTGCTTCAGCCATGGGAACAACTGAAACTGAAGAAGAGCATACACCTTTTGTTCGAGATGAACGAAAAGTAGGTCGAAACGAACCTTGCCCATGTGGTTCAGGAAAAAAATATAAACAGTGTCACGGTAAACTTAACTAATCGTGATGCTCTGATTTTTATGATCAGATTACGAAAAGTTTGGTGAACAAAATGACAACAGAAAAAAATATTCAGTTTGAAAAATTTCCGGTTGCAGGAATACGATTAGGTGTTGCCTGCGCGGGAATTAAAAAAGAAAACCATCAGGATTTGGTTTTAATTGAACTTGCTGAAGGAACACAAACTGCAGCGGTCTTCACGCAAAATGCTTTTTGTGCCGCACCAGTATCTATATCTAAAAAACACTTACTTCAATCTAGTCCTAAATATTTACTTATCAACACCGGTAACGCAAATGCGGGTACGGGTCAGCAAGGTATCGCTGATGCTATCTCTAGTTGTGAGATGGTTGCAGAAGTTGCTTCTTCAAAAGTATCTGAAGTTCTACCTTTTTCTACAGGTGTGATTGGTGAATATTTACCAATGAACAAATTTTCTAAAGCAATCAAAAGCGCTTATGATAATTTAGCTGAAGATAACTGGAAAAATGCCGCAAATGGCATTTTAACAACAGATACGGTAGCTAAAGCTTTCACACGGACTCTTGAGGTTAATGAGCAGAGTATTACGATCAGTGGTATTGCAAAAGGCTCTGGTATGATACGGCCGGATATGGCGACTATGCTTGCCTATATTGCGACTGATGCAAAAATCGATAAACTGTTATTACAAGATTGTTTGTTGGAAGCTGTTAATCATTCCTTTAACCGGATCACGGTTGATGGTGATACTTCGACTAATGATTCAGCTATCTTAATGGCAACAGGTCAGTCAGATATTGAACTAACAAAAGGTTCAGATGAACTTATCGCTTTTCAACAAGTATTAACTGACGTTTGTGAAGAGCTGGCGAAAGAAATGATTCGTGATGGTGAAGGTGCTACCAAGCTTATTACTGTATCTGTTACCGGTTGTAAGAGTGAAGAGGAAGCAAAAGACGTTGCTTATACCGTTGCGCATTCACCTTTAGTAAAAACGGCCTTCTTTGCCAGTGATCCAAACTGGGGTCGGATTTTAGCCGCTGTTGGTCGTGCTGGTGTTACAGATTTTGACCTTAATATAGTCAATATTTCACTTGGTGATGTTTATATCGTACGCAATGGTGAAAAAGCGAACGACTATACTGAGGATAGAGGTCAGGTAGTCATGGATAAAAGTGATATCACTATTCATATTGATTTAGCGCGGGGCGAAAAAGAAATTAAGGTTTGGACTTGTGATTTTTCTTATGACTATGTCCGGATTAATGCCGAGTACCGTACTTAAATATCAATAAGTGACTGATTAAATCAGTTATGATTTTCATTTTCAAAGACTATTTTCAATTATGTCATCACTAAATATTGTCCATGTTGCGGTTGGCGTCATACAAAATCAGCATGGTCAATTACTGCTAGCTAAGCGTCCTAAAGACTCTCATCAAGGTGATTTGTGGGAATTTCCTGGTGGCAAAGTAGAAAATAATGAATCTGTTTTAGAAGCATTAAAGCGAGAATTATTCGAAGAAATTGGGATAACGTTTACTCAGGCCTGTCCACTCATTCGTATACATCATAATTATGATGATAAGTCCGTTTTATTAGATGTATGGAGTATTGATGAATTTACCGGTGAAGCTTTTGGTAAAGAAGGGCAAACAATAAACTGGATAAAAAAAAATGAATTGTCTTTATATGATTTTCCTGCCGCAAATTTACCAATTATAAAATCTATTCAATTACCCGATAAATATATGATCACGGGTCATTTTCTTGATGAGAATGTTCTGATAACCAGAATTCAAGATGCTATAAAAACAGGAATACGGCTTATTCAGTTTAGAGCGCCTGATTTAACAGACAAAGTTTATTTTGATTATGCAGAGAAGATCTTTTTTCAATGCAAAAAAGAAAATGTAAAGTTATTATTAAATACTTCATTTGAGAGCTATAAACATTATCAGGCATTCAAATTTAGTCATGGCTTACATTTAAATTCAAAAGAAATTCAAACTTTTTCCTCTGACGATACACTTGATGGATTATTGATTTCAACATCAACTCATAATCATGAGGAGTTGTTAGTCGCTGAAGAAAAGAAAGTTGATTTTATCGTGCTGTCACCCGTTAATAAAACATTATCTCATCCTCAATCAACTCCGTTAGGCTGGGAAAAGTTTAAGGAATTAACAGATAAATCTTGTGTCCCTGTATATGCGCTAGGTGGAATGAATGAAAATAATTTACAAGAGGCTAAAAATAATGGCGCTCAGGGAATTGCTGCCATTGGTGCTTTTTGGAATATATAGAAATTCTACTGAGACTGTTTGATTTATATTATGAAACGATTAAATAAGAATATCATCATTGTTCTGCTTATTATTATAGTGTTGATGTTTATTTATACTCTAATTAATAAAGATGAGAGTAAGATACGAACAGTCATTAAAATTTCAGTTGAAAAATGCAAGTCTCAACATCAAAAATGTAAAGCAGAATTAG
>DAOVYB010000065.1 GCA_030635835.1 Gammaproteobacteria bacterium | reverse complement strand
CTCAATGCCCATAATACGGGCAAGCTGGCGTGTCACTTCTGTTTTACCAACACCAGTCGGCCCGGCAAACAAGAATGAACCAATGGGTTTATCCTCATGACCTAAACCTGCTCGAGAGAGCTTAATGGCAGTTGAAAGGCTGTCTATGGCTTGATCCTGGCCAAAAATAACCAGTTTGAGATTACGTTCCAGATTCTTCAATGTATCCATATCATCACTAGAAACTGTTTTAGATGGAATACGCGCAATTTTTGCCACAATTGCTTCTATCTCTTTAATTCCAATGGTTTTCTTGCGCTTAGAAGCTGACTGTAGCTGCTGATAAGCCCCCGCTTCATCGATAACATCAATCGCTTTATCCGGTAAGTGGCGGTCATTGATGTATCGTTCAGCCAGTTCCGCAGCACCACGTAAAGCAGGTTGTGTATATTTAACCTCATGATGTTGTTCAAAGCGGGATTTTAGCCCCTGCAATATCTGAATACATTCTTCAACCGTTGGTTCAGGAACATCAATTTTCTGGAAGCGGCGCGCTAAAGCGCGATCTTTTTCAAAAATACCGCGATATTCCTGATAAGTCGTTGAACCGATACATTTTAAATCGCCATTGGATAAAACCGGTTTAATCAGGTTGGAGGCGTCCATAGCACCGCCAGAAGCTGCACCGGCACCAATAATTGTATGAATTTCATCTATAAATAAAATAGCATTTTCTTCTTTCTTAAGCTGTGTCATCACAGCTTTAAAGCGTTTTTCGAAATCACCACGATATTTAGTACCTGCAAGTAAAGCACCTAAATCAAGTGAGTAAATAATGGCATCCTTGATAATATCGGGTACTTCATTGTCAACAATACGTTTAGCAAGGCCTTCAGCTAACGCGGTTTTACCCACACCAGCTTCACCGACAAACAATGGATTATTTTTACGACGGCGACACAAGACCTGAATCGTACGTTCAACCTCTTCAGCTCGACCAATAAGTGGATCAATTTTCCCGCTATCAGCCAACTCATTTAAGTTTGTTGTGTATTGCGTCAATGGATTTTGTGGCGCTTCCTGCTCTTCTTCTGCCAGCTCAATGTCTTCATCCATTTCTTCATCTGAGGACAAGCGGTTAAGTCCATGAGAAAGGTACTTCACCACTTCGAGACGGCTAATGTCCTGTTTTTTGAGAAAGAAAACAGCTTGTGATTCCTGTTCACTAAATATTGCGACCAGTACATTAGCTGCAGAGACCTCTTGTTTTCCTGATGACTGCACATGAAAGACCGCACGTTGTAGTACACGCTGAAAGCCTAAGGTCGGTTGAGTATCGCGTTCATCATTTGGAGGTAATAAAGGCACTGTTTCCTGCAAAAAGGTATCTAATTCAACTTTTAAAGCGGGAAGATCTGCACCACAAGCCAATAGAATTTCACGCGAAATATTATTATCGAGTAATGCTAATAACAAATGCTCAACCGTCATGAATTCATGGTTATTACCACGTGCTTCACGAAATGCCTGGTTTAGCGTATGTTCGAGTTCTTTGTCCAACATCTCATATGGCCCTTAAAATTATGAATCTGCTTCCATCGTACATAACAATGGATGCTGATTCTGTCTCGAATAATCGTTTACTTGCTCAACTTTTGTTTCTGCTACATCTCGAGTATAGACGCCACAGACACCTTTGCCTTTAGTATGGACATTTAACATGATATTTTGTGCTTTTTCGTTAGGTAGATTAAAAAATGCCTCTAAAATATGCACCACGAAGTCCATTGGTGTGTAATCATCATTAAGAATGAGAACCTTATACATAGGCGGCTTTTTAAGCTTGGGTTTCGCTTCTTCAACCGCAACGCCATCATCGATCCCATCATCGGGTATATGTTGTAACTCTTTACTCATAGTTTAATTCTAACTGATTAGCCCTTATTTTGTGATCATTGCTTCAAAATGATGAATAAAATTTGTGCAGATTGTAAAAAATTGTCTATATTTATATTGATAGTCGTATATTCAATTTGGTGAGTAGTTATTTCACATTTTCTGTGGATATTCTCAATCTGACCTTACATTGAAATGTATGGGATCAACTGATGTTTTTCAATGACACGGAGGCTAGGAAGCAATGTCTATAGGTACGGTAAAGTGGTTCAGTAATAGTAAAGGTTATGGGTTTATTTCACCTACGGAAGGTGGCGAAGATATCTTTGCACATTTTTCGGTGATTACCATGGAAGGATATAAAACCCTGAAAAAAGGTCAAGTTGTTGAGTATGAAGTAACGGCGGGTCCAAAAGGACAACATGCAACCGAAATTAAATTAGGTGATATTCCTGAGGATCAAATAAGTAGTACTCAGCACTAAATCTTTTTATAAAACTTCATTATAAATACCTCGCTCAATTTTTGAACGAAGTATTTTTTTGTCTGGCTATTTTGTGTCATTGCGAGTGAACAAAGTGACTGCGGCGACCTGTTAAAAAATCCTCATTCTATAGGGATTGCTTCACTCTGCTCGCAATGACGTGATGCATTCAACATTAGTCGTTATTTATTGTACTATCGCACAATGTCACTAATTCTTTTTAATAAACCCTACGGTGTAATAAGCCAGTTCAGTGAGCACGAAAAGCACACTTCACTTGCTGAATTCATCTCTGAAAAAGATTTTTATCCTGCCGGACGATTGGATCATGACAGTGAAGGTTTATTGATACTCACTGATGAAGGAAAAATTCAGCACTGTTTAAGTCACCCCAAACATAAGCAACCGAAAACTTACTGGGTTCAGGTTGA
This sequence comes from Gammaproteobacteria bacterium, assembly GCA_030635835.1. The sequence continues at coordinate 5,051 of DAOVYB010000065.1, read as the reverse complement.
TGGTGAGATAACAGATACCGCACTTGCCGAGCTTGCAAAAGGGGTAACACTAAAAGATGGGTTAACCTTACCAGCAAAAGCAAAGAAGATTAATGAACCTGCTCTCTGGCCTCGTGATCCACCAGTGCGATATCGAGCAGAAATCCCTACTTCATGGTGTGAATTAACCATTACTGAAGGTAAGAACCGCCAGGTACGCCGCATGACCGCAGCGGTCGGCTTCCCGACTCTGCGCTTAATACGGTATTCCATTGGCGATTTTACTTTAGGAGATTTCAATACAGATGGATTATCACCCGGAGAGTGGCGTAAAATTCCCACTCCACAACAACTATTAGAACAAGCAGATGCAATTAAATTACTGGGCACCTCACGTCACCGTAGCCGCAATCATCCATCAAGAAGGAAAGTTTCTTCTCGTCGAGGAAATCGTCAACGGTAAAAAGGTGATTAATCAACCCGCAGGTCATTTAGACAACAATGAATCATTAATTGATGCTGTTATTCGCGAAACCTTAGAAGAAACCCGTTGGGATTTTTCCCCCGCTTACATCAGTGGCATCTACCGCTGGATACATGATAATGGTGAAACATATATGCGAATATGTTTTGCTGGTGAAGTTAAAAGTGAAAATATAGAACGAATCTTAGATAGTGGCATTGAACAAGCTATCTGGTTAAGTGAAGATGAAGTTCGGCAACATTCAAACCTGCGTAGTCCACTCGTGATCAAATCAATTGAAGATTATTTATCCGGCCACAAATATCCGCTAACTTTAATTCAGGATATAACCTAAAAATAGTGCATTAATATAGTTGTACAAATAGTATACTTAGATACTATTTTCGAAAGTTAGGTGAGGATAATGAATACAAAATTATTTTTATTGCTGACCTTTGCAACAATAACTATCTCTGTACAAGCAGCTGACCTGCAACGTGAAAAACGCCTTGCCGATGAAATTGTAGATTCAATTCTGGATGGTGAACCAGTATACCTTACAGATTCCAAAAACAAATTTCTCTCTATTTTTATGGAGTCAGAGGTAAGCAAACCTAAGGGTGCTGTCATAATCATGCATGGCCGGGGATACCATCCTGACTGGAAAGATGTCGCTCACCCGTTGCGAATTGGTTTACCTGATTCTGGTTGGCATACTTTGTCAATTCAAATGCCCGTACTGTCTAAAAAGGCTAAATATTATGATTATGTTCCAACCTTTCCGGATTCGTTTTCACGAATTGAAGCCGCTATTAAATTTTTAAAAGATAAAAATATACATAATATTGTACTTGTTGCTCATAGTTGCAGTGTACACATGAGCATGGCCTGGGTAGACAAGGCTGACTCTAAAGATATTAAGGCCTATATCGGTATTGGAATGGGAGCAACTGACACTAAACAATATATGTCTAAGCCATTCCCGCTTAATAAACTTAAAATACCTGTTTTGGATATTTTTGGAAGTAATGAATTCGGTGCAGTTATTAAAGCAGCACCAACAAGATTGAAAATGATAAGATCAAGCAATAATGTAAAATCAGAACAGCGTGTGATTGCTAACGCTGACCATTATTTTACCGATCGTGGCGATACATTAACAAAAGAAATTCAAGACTGGTTAGGTAAGTTATAAGGTTTACTTACCTATTATTACTAAATACGGTTATCTAGCATAACCATTGCCCCTTATTTTATGTTGGATATGAGTTTAGAAAAAGATTCAAATATTTTTGTTGGAATGTCTGGAGGTGTTGATTCATCTGTTACTGCATTACTGTTAAAACAACAGGGCTTTTCTGTGCATGGCCTTTTCATGAAAAACTGGGAAGGTGATGATAAAGATGATTATTGTGCCGCTGAAGAAGATTTGAGTGATGCACAAAAAGTCTGCGATACATTAGGTGTTGATTTACAAGGTGTAAATTTTTCAGATCAATATTGGGATCGCGTATTCGAATATTTTTTACAGGAATATGCTGCGGGAAGAACACCTAACCCGGATATTCTCTGTAATAAAGAAATCAAATTTAAAGCCTTTCTTGATTATGCGTTATCACAAGGTGCAGAAAAAATTGCCACAGGACATTATGCGCGCATTCGTTATGAAGATGGTGTATATAAACTCATCAAAGGTAAAGATAACAATAAAGATCAAACCTATTTTTTATATACTTTAGGACAGGAACAACTCTCTAAAAGTCTGTTTCCTGTTGGCGAACTCGAAAAACCTGAAGTCAGACGACTCGCTGAAGAAAACAACCTTATTACTTTTAATAAAAAAGACAGTACAGGCATTTGTTTTATTGGTGAACGTGATTTCAAAGCATTTCTTCAACGTTACTTGCCGGCGCAGCCTGGTGAAATGCATACGCCTGATGGTCAACTTGTCGGTAAACATGATGGTTTGATGTATTACACACTAGGTCAGCGTCAGGGGCTTGGTATCGGTGGACTCAGAGATTTTGATGACACACCGTGGTACGTTGCTGATAAAGATCTCGAAAATAACATTCTTATTGTTGTTCAGGGTAACGATCACCCTCTTTTACATCACAATGAATGTACAGCAAATGACATGCATTGGGTTAAAGGTCAGTCTCCTTCCATGTCTTTTCGATGCGCGGCTAAAACACGATATCGTCAACAAGATGCTAACTGTTTAGTTGAATATCAGGAAAAAGATCAAATATGGAATATCACTTTTGATGATCCACAATGGGCGATTACACCCGGGCAAGCTATTGTATTTTATGATGGTGAAGAATGCTTAGGTGGTGGAACTATTCTTTCGAATAAGCAACAATCCAATAATTTAACTGAAACTAAATAATGAAAAATTTTCAATCACGCACACTCGCTTTAGCAGGTGTATTTCGAAGCGCATTTCTTGTTCATGAATTAAGTACACTAGGCAAGATTAAACATGAATCATTAGAAAACTGCGTATCGAGTATCTTTTGTACCGATCCTGATCAACCACTTGATGTGTTTGGAACAATTGAACAGCTCTCAGGTGGACTTCAGGGGCTCACTGATCAATTTGGTAGTGCCCCGGATAAACATAACATCGAGGTTGCCCGATACATTGTTAGCATTTTATTTCTTGAAAGACGATTAGCGAATAACCCTGAAATATTGTCCACTCTTTCATCTGGAATTGAGCTGGCAATACGCCAATCAGAACATTTTTCTCCCACACATGAAAATGTTATTGCTAATCTTGCCGATGTATATGGCAGAACGATTAGTGAATTAGGCCCTCGTATAATGGTTTCAGGTGAAGAACAATACTTGTCGAATCCGAAAACAGCCAATCAGGTACGAACATTATTATTATCAGGTATAAGGAGTGCCGTGTTGTGGCAGCAACTCGGTGGGCGTCGCTGGCATATTTTGTTTCAACGCAAACGTTATGTTGATGAAGCGAAAAACTTTCTTAAAGCAATAAATAATTAACTCAAAAGAACTGCCTTTAAGTAGTCTGGATAAAATGAAATGTAATCCGGGAAGTTTTTGCGCTTTCTCCCCGGATTCCGCTTTGCTGCATCCAGACTACAACTAACCTTACCTGTTTCATTTTAAGCTTTAAGAAATAAAGTATGCTGTACGTGAATTTAATGCAACTTCATACATTGCCGCAACCCCACATATATCGACAGGCACAGCCCATTCATCTTTATCAAACCCCATCATACCTAATGATGGAGAGCAAACCTGAAAAGTCACACCCGATTCAACGGCAATATCAATCTGCTCTTCGAGTGATGACATTTGACCTTTCATCATATAATTGAACATTTTACGACCAATACCACCAAACGACATTTTTGAAGGCGCAAGCGCTTTACTGTTTGCAGGTAACATCATATTAACGAGTTTATGGGTAAATTTTTTACCTTTTAGTCTGCGTTCTTTTTTAATAACTGAACATCCCCAAAAAGTAAAAAACATGGTCACTTCCATTCCCATTCCAATAGCACCATTGGCCATCATAAAAGCAGCCATAGCTTTATCAAAATCACCAGACAAAACAATAATAGAAACTTTATTATCCGGTATTCGTTTTTCCATTTCTTTTAACTGTGATTCCAAACCGGTAATTTTATTTTCTAGTGAAACATTATCCAGGGCACCACTTTGAATTACTGCACTCATAACATTACTCCTAAATTTATAATTATGTTTAAATACGAATTACATTTACAGGTAATTGATAACCTGTATAAAGATTATAAAAATAAGTTAATATAGTGAAACGGTTTTTTGATTGTTAGCCTAACTAACTATTACAAAATAATGGCATAAAGATATGGAATCACTACACGTTATCCAGTTACTCGAAGCAACACAGATCTTTGAGAAAAAATTAAACCTGGCATTAATGTATTCTGGCTTACGTATTCCACAATTTCGTGCCATGTTGTTTTTAGAAAAATCCGGCAAGATTACCGTCTCAGATTTAAGTCGCTACTTAAATGTAACAAGAGCAACCATGAGTGTTTTAGTCAATGATTTACTCAAAGCAGATATTGTTGAAAGTATAAAAAATCCAAAAGATAAACGATCTTTTTATATGAGACTTACTGACTCAGGCTTAAGACGTTTATCACTTGCAAAACGAGAAGTCGCTCTTGTTCAGGAAAGAATTTCTGCAGAATTTCCACCAGATACAATCAATACATTAAACAAAATAGTGACATCAATTATATCAAGAAGCTAACACCAATAAGTATCACCAATTTATCTAACCTACCTGAGCAGTGTATAAAAATTGTACGTCATTCCTGCTTCTTCTGTTTACTAATAACAGGGAAGTTTTTCAAAGAGCACAATGTAGCCTGGATGCAGCGATGCGAAATTCGGGAGAGTGTGAATTTAAATCTGTTTTCCCGGATTACATTTCATCTCATCCGGGCTACCTAATTTTATCTGACTCTGAGATTAACTATCAAAAATACTAGAGGATTTCCTTCTCATTACAGCCTATTGCCATATAAAAAGATTGGGACTCACATGAATCTCAATATCAGGCTATAATAACGGACTT
>DAOVYB010000045.1 GCA_030635835.1 Gammaproteobacteria bacterium | reverse complement strand
CCGCGTTCTGCTATATCAGAAGCGAGTTCAGGTGGAGTTTGTTCTAATGCTGTTTTTACTGCGCTTATAATGCCACTTAAGGGTTCCTGCAGTGCTTCAAGAATTTCGTTGCTGTTCAGGGTAAAACTTCTTGGAATACCTTCGGCCAGATTACGACCACGCACTTCCATTTCACGCACTTCATTACCCGGATAGGCTGTGCCGATTTGCTGTTTAATTTTTTCAGCGCTGGATTCACCAATTAAGCTACCGTAGTTGCGACGGACATAATTGATAATGGCTTCATCAAAACGGTCACCACCAATACGTACAGAGGCAGAATAAACAATACCATTTAATGAAATAACGGCGACTTCAGTGGTACCACCACCAATATCTAATACCATTGAACCACTGGCTTCGGCGATAGGCATTTTGGCACCAATGGCAGCAGCCATCGGCTCTTCAATTAAATATACTTCACGGGCACCGGCACCGTTGGCAGATTCACGAATTGCACGGCGTTCAACCTGAGTTGAACCACAAGGTACACAAATGAGTACACGCGGGCTGGGGCGGAAAAAGCGGGTTTGATCTTCATGCACTTTACGAATGAAATGCTGCAGCATTTTCTCAGTTACAGTGAAGTCGGCGATAACACCATCTTTCATTGGACGAATGGCAACAATATTACCAGGTGTGCGACCTAACATGCGTTTTGCATCCGTACCAACAGCAGCAATACTCTTTGGTCCGCCCGGACCGCGCTCCTGACGAATAGCGACCACGGATGGTTCGTTAAGTACAATTCCCTGACCCTTAACATATATTAAGGTGTTAGCAGTCCCTAGATCGATAGAAATATCGTTTGAAAAAAGTCCCCGAAGGCGTGAAAACATAATTATTAATTCTTATAGTAATTAAAAGACAAAATATGATTGCTACTTTAATTAATAAGGGCCAAATGAGCAAGCAGCCATTAATGAATACTGGTAGAATTTGCCGAGCCCATCACAGGGCACCCTGGATTAAATCTGGATTAAATACAGATAAAAGATGACTAAAGAGTAAAATTTGGAGCTAAAATCCCATGTCACTGGATAAAAATGACGTTGAAAAAATAGCGCATTTGGCACGATTGGCCATTGCCGATGAAGATATTCCCGGTTATGCCAGAAGCCTTTCCAGCATTTTGGAACTGGTTGAGCAAATGAATGCGGTGGATACCGATAATATTAGCCCGATGGCGCATCCACAAGATGCTTATCAACGCCTGCGAGAAGACGTTGTGACCGAAGAAAATCAACGTGAACATTTTCAGGAAATTGCACCTGAAGTCGAAAAGGGTTTGTATCTTGTTCCTCAGGTTATTGAATAATCCTGAATGTAAAATTCACGTTAATTTCGATTAACTATTTTTAGAATTCCAGTATAAATTCCTAGCAAAAATTTAAAGAGTAACAACATGCATAGTAAAACCATTGCCGAACTCGCTGAAGGGTTAAAAAAAGGCGATTTTTCGAGCGAAGAACTCACTAAGAGTTTTCTGCAACGCATTAAACAATTCGATTCAGAGTTAAACAGTTTCATTACTGTGAGTGATGAGCATGCTTTGGCTCAGGCACGTGCTGCAGACGAGTCGATTGCAAAAGGTAATGCCTCTGTTTTGACTGGTATTCCTTTCGCACAAAAAGATATTTTTTGTACTAATGACATTAAAACCACTTGCGGTTCAAAAATGCTGGATAATTTTATTGCGCCTTATGACTCAACCGTGATTCATAATTTCAATCAGGCCGGTAGTGTCATGATGGGTAAAACCAACATGGATGAATTCGCCATGGGTTCATCCAATGAAACCAGCTTTTATGGTGGTGTAAAAAACCCATGGGATATTTCAACGGTACCTGGTGGTTCTTCAGGTGGTTCAGCGGCAGCTGTTGCCGCACGTTTAGTGCCTGCTTCAACCGGAACAGATACCGGAGGTTCAATTCGTCAACCTGCTGCACTTTGTGGCATTACCGGTTTAAAACCGACTTATGGACGTGTTTCGCGCTACGGCATGATCGCCTTTGCTTCAAGTCTGGATCAAGCAGGAACATTTACTCAAACAGCGGAAGATGCCGCGTTGATGTTAAACGTGATGGCGGGCTTTGATGATAAAGATTCGACTAGTGTAGAAAAAGAGGTGCCTGATTACACTGCTAATTTAAATCAGGACATGAAAGGCTTAAAAATTGGTTTACCAAAAGAATATTTTGGTGAGGGCTTGAATGCTGATGTCGCTAAAGTGGTAGAAGCTGCGATCGAAGAATACAAAAAAATGGGAGCGGAAATTGTAGAAATCAGTTTACCTAACTCACATTTATCCGTTCCAGCCTATTATGTTATTGCACCTGCTGAATGTTCATCGAATCTCTCACGTTTTGATGGTGTCCGTTTTGGTTATCGCTGTGATGACCCTCAGGATTTAGAAGACTTATATAAACGCAGTCGCGGTGAAGGTTTTGGTGACGAAGTAAAACGTCGCATCATGATCGGAGCTTATGCCTTATCTGCCGGTTATTACGATGCCTATTATTTAAAAGCACAAAAAATTCGTCGTTTAATCAGTGATGACTTTAAACAGGCGTTTGAAAAAGTGGATGTCATCATGGGGCCAACCTCACCTGAAGTGGCCTTTAAAGCCGGTGAAAAATCAGATGATCCTGTTTCAATGTATTTGTCTGATATTTATACCATTGCAACAAACCTTGCAGGTTTACCCGGTATGTCAGTGCCGTGTGGTTTCTCAAACAACTTGCCAGTTGGCTTACAAATCATTGGAAACTACTTTGATGAATCACGTTTATTAAATGTTGCGCATCAATATCAACAAACAACAGACTGGCATAAACAAATGCCAGAAGCGTTTAAGTAAAAACCTAACGCAAAGACGCGGAGACGCAAAGAGCGCAAAGTTTTTTATTGCCATTTTGTATTGAAGCATTATTTGAAAATTTTAAGTATATGATTAAATGTAAAGTCCTTATGAGAAGCAATAACGTCCTGTCTTTCTTCGCGTTCTTTGCGTCTTTGCGTCTTTGCGTTGAGAGGGTTTATAAATAATGGAATGGGAAACAGTTATTGGTTTAGAGATTCACACTCAGCTTGCGACCAAGAGTAAAATTTTCTCGGGTGCTGCGACCGCGTATGGAGCAGAACCAAATACTCAGGCTTGTGCGGTTGATTTAGGTTTGCCGGGTGTGTTGCCGGTGTTGAATAAAGAAGCCATAAGAATGGGCGTTAAGTTTGGCCTGGCGTTAGATGCTGAAATTGGAATGATTTCTGCGTTTGATCGAAAAAATTATTTTTATCCCGATCTGCCTAAAGGTTATCAAACAACGCAAATGGATTTTCCTATTGTGGGTAAAGGTTCACTGACGATCGAATTAGAAGATGGTTCTTCAAAAGTGATCGGTGTTACGCGTGCTCACCTGGAAGAAGATGCGGGTAAATCGTTACACGAAGATTTTCAGGGTATGACCGGAATTGATTTAAATCGTGCCGGTACACCTTTACTTGAAATTGTTTCTGAGCCTGACATGAGTTCAGCAAAAGAAGCGGTGGCTTACATGCGTAAGATGCATTCATTAGTACGTTATATCGGTATTAGTGATGGCAATATGCAAGAAGGTTCGTTCCGTTGTGATGCTAATGTTTCAGTGCGCCCTAAAGGACAAAAAGAATTTGGTACCCGTGCCGAGTTAAAAAACATTAACTCATTCCGTTTTGTAGAGCGCGCCATCAATATTGAGGTTGAACGTCAAATTGATTTAATTGAAGCGGGTGGAACGGTAGTACAGGAAACGCGTTTGTATGATGCAGATAAAGATGAAACACGTTCAATGCGTTCAAAAGAAGAAGCAAATGATTACCGTTACTTCCCATGCCCAGACTTATTACCAGTAAAAATCACTCAGGAATTTGTTGACGGTATTCGAGCAACATTACCAGAGCTACCAGATGCTAAAAAAGCACGTTTCATTGAAAGCTTTGCATTGAAAGCTGAAGATGCCTCTACACTAACAGCATCTCGTGAAACAGCCGAGTACTTTGAAGTGGTTGCGGAAAAATGTGGTGATGCAAAGTTGGCAGCAAACTGGGTAATGGGTGAGTTATCAGGTTATCTTAATAAAGACGATACCAATATCAGTTCAAGTCCGGTTAATGCCGAAATGCTTGCGTTGTTAATAGCACGCATTAAAGACAACACTATCTCTGGAAAAATTGCTAAGCAAGTGTTTGAGGCAATGTGGAAAGGAGAAGGGGATGCGGATGCAATTATTGAAAGCAAAGGTTTAAAACAAATCACGGATACGGGTGCAATTGAAGCAATAGTTGATGAAATTCTTGCTGCTAACCCTGAGCAGGTTGAACAGTTTAAAGCCGGTAAAGAAAAAGTGATGGGCTTCTTTGTTGGGCAATGTATGAAAGCCTCAAAAGGTAAAGCTAATCCAGGTCAGTTAAACCAACTTATTCGCGATAAACTTAAGTAAATCTATAACCACAGAGGTCACGGAGGTACACAGAGTTTTCAATATTTTTTCCTCTGTGTACCTCCGCGTCCTCTGTGGTTCAGGCTTTTTATATTATGAAAGATAGCTTACAACGATTTTTATTTGAAAACCTGGCTGTTCGAGGTGAAGTTGTTCACCTTGATGCGACTTGGCAGGCTGTGCTTGAACGGCATGATTATCCTAAGCCGGTACAAAATGTTTTAGGTCAATTGGTGTCGGCGGTGAGTTTATTAATCGCAACATTAAAATTTAATGGCCAGCTCATTGCACAAATTCAGGGCAATGGCCCGGTAAGTTTACTTGTAGTAGAAGGAACTAGCGAAAAAACATTACGTGCGACTGCAAGTTTAAAAGAAGGACATGAAAATTTTTCAGATGAAACATTACAAGGCCTTTTTGGTGACGCCCGTTTAGTCATTACCTTAGAGCCTGAAAAGGGCGAACGTTATCAGGGTATTGTTAATTTAACGGGTGAAAATTTATCTGATGCATTAACTGATTATCTACTTCGTTCTGAACAACTTGATACCGATCTCTGGTTAGCTGCTGATGATAAGCAGGCTGCGGGTTTATTAATCCAAAAATTACCGGATACAGAAGAAATAAAATCAAGCTCAAATATTCTTTCATTTGATTCATCTGAAGAAAATATGGATCTGGATGGCTGGAATCGTATTCAGCAACTTTCATCAACTATTAAAGATGAGGAATTGCTGGAGCTTGATGCGAAAGAAATTATTCACCGTTTATATCATGAAGAAGATGTACGTGTATTTGAGGCTGAAACTATCTCATTTCGTTGCAGCTGTTCACATGAGCGAGTAGCAAATATGTTGCGTTCACTTGGTGTAGAAGAAGTGAAAAGCATTATTGAGGAACAAACCAATATTGAAGTTGCGTGTGAGTTTTGTAACCATAAATACAGTTTTGATGCAGTAGATGCAAAACAACTGTTTGCTTCAGCTGTGCCTCATGAAACGCCTAAAACAGAGCATTAACAATTATTTTTAAGCTTTTACATGTTGATGTTATTATTTTTCGGCTAATGGAAGTTCGATATAAAAGGTTGAGCCTTTGCCTTCTATACTGCTAACACCAATATTTCCCTTGAGTTTTTCAACGATCGTTTTGGTAATAGCAAGTCCAAGTCCTGTGCCACCGGTTTTTTTGGTATCTGATGAATCTTGCTGGCTAAAGTTTTCAAACAGTTTAGCCTGAAATTTTTCTGAAATTCCGATTCCGAAATCTGTTATTTCAATACGAGCAAAGTTTTGTTTTTGAAATACTTTTACTTCAACTTTATTTCCCTTAGGTGAAAACTTAGCCGCGTTAGATAATAAGTTACTTACTGCCTGTGAAAAACGGAGTGTATCAATATATATGGTTTGATTTTTCAGTCGTTCAGTAATTTCATAATCGATTTCATATTGCGAAGCGTATGTTTTGTTTTCATTAATGGCCTGTTCAATTAACGGCATTATTTCGACTGTAGTAAAGTTAAAATCGAATTCGCCTGCTTCAATTTTTTTAATATCCAGAATGTCGTTAATTAACAGAAGTAAACGGTTGGTGTTACTGTTGGCAAGTTTTAACATATCATTTATTTCTTTTGGTACCTCACCCATCGCACCACCTAAAATAAGAGAGAGTGAACCACGTATTGCCGTTAATGGTGTACGCAACTCATGACTTACGGTTGAGACAAATTCATTCTTCATTTTTTCGATACGTTTTCTTTCAGAGATGTCCTGCACTAAAGAAGTAACACCTATTGTTATTCCGTTTTCATTACGTAGTGTTGTGTTAAACCATTCGGCAGTAATGATGTTGCCATTTTTAGTGATGTTTTCATTTTCAGAGTGTGTGCCGCCAGTTGCATCAATTAGCTGTTGCCATATTTTTTTAATAAAAGGTAAATCTTTTTCTAAAATAATTAAATCTTTTGCATATTGTCCAATGGCTTCTTCTTTTGTGTAGCCAAATATTTTTTCAGCACTGGAATTCCATTCAATAACTTTAAAGTCAGTATCCCACTCTATTACACCTAAAGGTGTTCTTTGTGTATGTAGCTCATGTCTTTGTTGTGCTTTTAGTAGTTCCTGCTCTTTTTCATTTGCTTTAAGGCGTAAGCAAATATTTTGTTGCGTATTACGGTATATAACAATTGAACTTTTTATTGAAAAAAAGAAACTCAGGAGAACCATCGGAATAAGTATTAAGGTTAGCTGCGTGTTTTCGATTGCCTGGCTAATGATCAAGGGAATAAGTGTGAAACCAGCATAAACTGAAAAGTTATATTTACCGAATGACAAGCTTGTCATAGCACCGAATGTCATCCCAACTAAAACAAAAGTACAGGCTAATTGATAAACAGGTTCACCTGCTGGAAACAGAAATACACCGGCACTACCTAAAATAAGACCGGATGCTGAAGAACCAATAAAAAAGAGTTTCCCCCATGAATGAATCTCATCTGTATTTGGTGATGCTTTTTTATAAGCGATGAGTAAGATTGCACGCAGAAAAATAATAACAAACGATATAGTAAACCAAACAAGTAAGGTGACTTTATCGATAATTTGCCATTGAATTGAAATAAAGAGAATTGATGTCACAATGTTTGCCGCGACAGCCGCAGACATGGATGAATAGAGTAATTGAACTTGTTCAGCGTAAACTTGTTTTTGTAAGTCTTTGCTTATATGTAGATCATCATTTTTGGCATTCATTTATTTTATTTCTTGATTAACTGCATACTGTACAAGCGGGGTCTTTTTTCAACTTTAATGTTCGCCATTCCATATGCAAAGCATCGAATAACAGTAACTTGCCATCTAAATTATCGCCCAAGTCGAGTAAAACTTTAATTGCTTCTACCGCCTGAATAGAGCCAATAATGCCGACAACTGGCGATAATACGCCATTGTTGCTACAGCTTGTGTCCAGTTCTCCTTCATCTTTATATAAGCAGCGGTAACAGGGGCTGCTCGCTGTTTTATTAAATACGCTGACCTGACCTTCCATGCGAATAGCTGCGCCAGAGACAAGTGGTGTTTGATTATTTACACAGATTTTATTTAGGGTAAAGCGAGTAGTGAAATTATCAGTGCCATCTATAACAATAGACGCAGCATTCACTTCATTAGTAAGCTCACTTTCACTGAGTCTTTTATTGAAGCACGTCACTTTAATTTCAGGGTTTAATTCATGAAGAGTTTGTTTTGCTGATTCAACTTTGCTTAAGCCAATATCCTTCGTGCTATGAGCAATTTGTCGTTGCAGATTTGAGAGCTCAACGACATCATCATCAACCAGTACCAAATGGCCAATGCCTGCCGCCGCTAAATACATGGCAACTGGTGAGCCTAAGCCACCCAGTCCAATAATCAATACACGTGAAGAAAGGAGTTTTTCCTGTCCCTCAACATCAATCTGCGGCAACATGATTTGCCTGCTATAGCGTAAAAGCTGTTCGTCATTCATGAAGGTAAGGTTAAATAGAAATGACTCAATATGAAAGAGTTGATTTAGTAAGATAAAAAATTTAACCGCCAAGGCGCAAAGTACGCCAAGAAACCCTAAAGCAGTTTATTTAACCACATGAGATCAGGATGTCCAGTAGAGCAATGCAGGAGCCCAGAGGATACGAGGTTTACAGAGTTTATTAATAATTACTTGGCGTTCTTGGCGTCTTGGCGGTTCAATAACTTAAAGATAATCACGCCAGTGGTCGGGGCGTTTATCGCGGCAACCATGCGGAAGTTGTTGATAGCGGTTAATGAATACTTCGCGGGTACAATTTGATTGGCCTTCAATACAACCCATGTTGGCACGTTCAGTTTCTTCGGTATAGCGATAGAGTGCGCGTTTGAGTTTGATTAAGAGGCTGTTATCGAGATGAAAACCCACGGTGCTGAGGAGTTCTTCAATATCCACCAGGGTAAAAAAGCGCAGATCATAGTGGATAACTAAATGAACATCAGAGACGGCTTTCGCTAAAATAATACCATCAAGATCCAGCAGCATTTTACTTGCTGTATGTGCCTGATCTGGATCGTCATGTGGAACATTAAACATGACATCACGTTGTTTAGTGAAATTTGTCATCCTTTTCTCCTGTTACTTTAATCCTAACCTTAATGTGAGCAGGGTCAATAGTAAACGGCACATTTTGAGTATTTAATTCTTTTATATAAGCGTATTAGTAACTACTGAATGTAGCCAATAGCAACGCGTGGATTGTCATTATCATCCTTATAATCACTCACTTGAGAGAAGTTTGCGGCTTTTAATAAACGACACACAGCATCGGCCTGATCATAGCCATGTTCTATGAGCAATACGCCATTATTTGTCAGATGTTGCTGGCTATTGTTGATAATTGTTCGTATGTCATCGAGACCGTCTGTCCCAGAGGTAAGAGCAGAAAGTGGTTCAAAGCGAACATCACCCTGATTAAGGTGAGGATCATTCTCTCTTATATAAGGTGGGTTACTTACAATCATATTAAATTGCTGGTTATCAATCTCTGCAAACCAGTTACTTTGAATAAAAGTGATATTTTTTATCTGATTTTTGTCTGCATTTTGTTTTGCAATATCCAGTGCAGCACGGGATTGATCGGTCGCGGTTATGAAACAAGCCGGTTTTTCTTTTGCCAGGCTGAGCGCAATGGCTCCTGTGCCCGTTCCTAAATCCAGAATTTTCCATTCAGTGTTTTCAGGAATAATCTCCAATGCCAGTTCTACCAGACGTTCAGTATCTGGTCGAGGAATTAAGGTATCAGCAGTCACAATTAAATTGAGTGACCAAAATCCGTGTTCACCTAAAATATGCGCAATAGGTTCGCCTTTAACTCTCCTTTCAAGCAAGAGATTAAATTTATTTAACTCTTCATCTGACAGTTCTGTATCAGGCCAGGTATGCAAATAGCTGCGAGGTTTATCTAATACGAAACAAAGAAGCATTTCACAATCAAGCTGGGTAGAATCAGAAGTTCCATCTAGCTGTATGAAGGATGATTGAAGAACGGATTGAATGTTATTTATAGGTATGGGCATCGGGGTTTATGGCTAGTGAGATAATGCGGTCATAATAGCAAATATCGGCAATATGATTAATACTTGACTGCTTAGCATTCATTTTTATTAACGGTTAGGATAAAGTAAATTTCCTGTATTTTAGCTATTAATTAAAGAATAATGACAATGAAGTCACTGTAAAATCTGAGAGGGATGATTATGAGTAATATGCCAACATTAGATTCACTAATGAACCCGTTGATTAATACAAGAGTAGAATGCTGAAGAAGAGCAGGAAGTCTAAATATGGAAGAAGAAAATTATTCTCAGATTTTGATTTATCAAACTGAGAAAGGGAAAACAAAAATTGATGTGCGCCTACAAGACGAAACGGTTTGGCTAACACAAAAATTAATGGCAGAGTTGTTTCAGGTTACCCCGCAAAATATCACGCTACACTTAAAAAATATTTTTGAAGAAGGTGAAAT
>DAOVYB010000023.1 GCA_030635835.1 Gammaproteobacteria bacterium | reverse complement strand
GATGCGGGTTACAATACCATCGGTATGCGTCCATTAGATGCTGAATAAAAACAGAATGTAGCCACGAAGGACACAAAGAACACCAAGATTTTTGAAAATGAACCACTGGGAACACGGGGCACACAGGGAAATCAAAAATCTCTGTTTAATCCCGTGGAAGCCCAACTTAAAAGTAAATCCCCGTGATCCCAGTGTTCCCCGTGGTTTAAGTTTTTTAATCTTGGTGTTCTTTGTGTCCTTCGTGGCTACATTCTGTTTTTATTCAGCATCTAATGGACGCATACCGATGGTATTGTAACCCGCATCTACATAAGTAATTTCACCTGTAATCCCTGAAGCTAAATCAGAACAGAGGAATGCAGCTGCATTTCCCACGTCTTCAATAGTGACATTACGACGTAAAGGCGCAGATGCTTCGACTTCATTGAGCATTTTACGGAAATTACTGATACCTGCAGCTGCCAGAGTTCTGATTGGGCCGGCTGAAATCCCATTTACACGAATACCATCAGGCCCAAGGCTCTGAGACATATAACGTACATTGGCTTCCAGGCTCGCTTTTGCAAGCCCCATAACATTGTAATTTGGCATGGCACGTTCTGCACCTAAATAGCTTAAAGTCAGTAATGCACCGTCACGGCCTTCCATCATATTGCGACCCGCTTTTGCTAAAGCAGCGAAACTGTAAGAGCTGATTTCATGCGCTAAGCGAAAACCATCACGTGTGACGTTATCCAGGTAATCACCTTCAAGTTCATTTCGTGGTGCAAAAGCAACGGAATGAATAATAATGTCTAAACCATCCCAGTAATTATCGAGTTCGGTAAAGACATTGTCGATTTGTTCATCACTACTTACATCACATGGAACAACGATTTCTGAATCAAGTTCAGCGGCCATTTTGGCAACGCGATCCTGTAATTTTTCGTTCTGGTAAGTAAAGGCAAGTTCAGCACCTTCGCGATGCATCGCTTGAGAGATACCCCAGGCGATTGAACGATTGCTGGCTAAACCAACAATGAGAGCACGTTTGCCTTGTAGAAAGCCCATAATGTATTCCTCTGTTCTTTAAATTATAATTAATTTTAATTTAATTTATTTCGTAGTTTATATTAAATGTTATTTTAACTGGCTAATGATAATGCTTTAGCGACGAGTATTAAAGCAATGTTTAGCGCTAAAATCAAAAGTCTGTCGCTTACTTCACGACTAAGGAGTTTGATTATACTAATCTTGCCAAATTAAGGTAAGATTGGAATCTTAAAATAGTTATGTAACAAAAAAATAACCAACAAAAATAATAACATATCTGATACAGGATAATTGGGTGCAAATTTTAAAGTGGCTAGCTGTTTGTAGTGTGTTTTTACTGCCTGATATTACAATTCTGGCTGAACCTGCAATTGCTTTAGGTTATAAGCCTAAATATCCTACAAATTTTAAGCACTTTGATTACGTCAATCCCGATGCGCCTAAAGGTGGTGAGTTAATCCTTAATGGTAACGGGAATTTTGATTCATTTAATAATTTTGCATTAAAAGGGGTAAAGGCTGAAGGTCTGGGTGAGTTAGTTTTTGAGAGTTTAATGGTGCAAAGTGCCGATGAACCCTACAGTCTCTACGCGCACATTGCCGAAGATGTAAAACTGGCTAAAGATAAAATGTCCATCATTTTCCGGTTAGATTCCCGTGCTAAATTTTCAGATGGGTCAAAAGTAAAACCTGAGGATGTTAAATTTACTTTTGAGACCATTAAAGAAAAAGGGCATCCGTTTTATAAATTCTTTTGGGCAGATATCACAAAAGCAATTGTCATTAGTCAAAATGAAATCAAGTTTAACTTTTCGAAAAAATATCCTGAACTCCCTCTGATTGCATCACAAATCCCCGTTTTTGCGAAAAAGTGGATTGGCGATAAAGAGTTTGGCAAGGTCAGTCGTGAGCTACCTATTGCCACAGGCCCGTATGTTATTGAAAAATACCGTTTAGGTAAGGATATTACTTATAAACGCAATCCAGACTACTGGGCTAAAAATAAAAATACAACTCGCGGAATGTATAACTTCGATCGTGTTACCTATAAATATTACAAAGATGAAACTGTTCGCTTAGAAGCGTTAAAGGCTGGTGAGTTTCACTTTCTTCATGAAAATTATTCTAAATTGTGGGCAAGAGAACATACCGGGCCAAAGTATGATTCGGGTGAAATAAAAAAAGTTAAGTTTCAACATAAGAATAATGCGGGTATGCAGGGTTTCTACTTTAATACCCGGAAAAATATATTTAAAGATATAAGGCTAAGGAAAGCAATTTCACTGGCTTATGATTTTACCTGGGCAAATAAAAACCTTTTTTATAATCAATATGTAAGATGTGATAGTTATTTTAGTAATAGTGATATTGCAACAAGAGCACTGCCTCAGGGATTAGAGCTATCGTTACTGAAAAAATATAAAAAACAATTTCCAAACAGTGTGCCGGATGAAGTTTTCACAAAAGTTTGGCAACCTTCCCGTATTACAGATCAAAAATCATTACGTGAACATTTACGTAAAGCAAAAAAATTACTCGATGAAGCAGGTTGGAAAGTTAAGGATGGCGTTTTACAAAATGAAAAAGGTGAAAAGCTTGAGTTTGAAGTTTTACTGGCAGGAAAAGGTTTTGAACGCATCATGGGTGCATTTGCGCATAACTTAAAAAGAAAGCTGGGTATTCAGATTAATTACAGAACAGTGGATGTGTCTCTGTGGGTAAGGCGAGTTAGAAAATATGATTTTGATATGATTGTTTCTGGTCTGAGTCAAAGTCAGTTGCCAGGTAAGGAACTGGTAAATTACTGGCACTCTTCAGTTATTAATGAAGAGGGTGCAAGAAATTATGCTGGCGTTAATAATCCTGTTGTTGATGATTTGCTTGAGAAAATTGTTAACACAACTGATCGTAATAGCCGTGTTGCTATGGCAAAAGCGATTGATCGTATTTTACTCTTTGGTGAGTATCTTGTTCCAAACTGGTATATAGCTTATCACCGAGTTGCATACTGGGATCGGTTTAATGTACCTAAAAAGATACCACTCTATTATTCACCTACGCCATGGGCATTACAAACATGGTGGATGAAAGAAAAAAAAGGTAATGATTAATGTTTTCCTATATTTTAAGACGATTATTACTGATGATTCCCACCTTAATAGGTGTTTTGCTTTTAACCTTTGTGGTTATTCAATTTGTTCCAGGTGGTCCTGTAGAACAGCTCATTAGCCAGATTCAAGGGCACGGAGCAGGTGGAGAAGCAGGAGGCACAACATCTGCTTTATATCGAGGTGATTCAGGACTTGATAAAGAGAAGTTAGACAAATTAAAAGAAATTTACGGTTTTGATAAACCTGCTTATCAACGTTTTTTTGAAATGCTGGCTAATTTTGCAGTTTTTGATTTAGGTGAGAGTTATATCTATCAGCAATCGGTTACTGAACTCATTGTTTCTAAATTGCCGGTATCGATTACACTTGGCGTCTGGACTTTTTTAATTACCTATCTGGTATGCATTCCTTTAGGCATTTCAAAAGCGGTTCGTGATGGTAGTACCTTTGATGTTGTCAGCAGCACGATTATTCTTATTGGTTATGCAATACCTGGCTTTGTTTTGGGTATTACATTAATCGTATTTTTAGGGGGAGGAAGTTTTTGGGATGTTTTTCCTTTAAAAGATATTGTTTCAGATAACTGGTCAGAGTTACCGTGGTACCAGCAAATTCTTGATTATCTCTGGCATATTACTTTACCATTGATATCGTTGGTTATTGGCAGTTTAGCCATTATGACCATGCTCACAAAAAATAGTTTTCTGGAAGAGATTCGTAAACAATATGTGTTAACCGCAAGAGCAAAAGGCTTATCAGAAAATAAAGTTTTATATAAACATGTCTTTCGCAACGCCATGATTCCTTTGGTAACAAGTTTTCCGGCTGCATTTATAGGTGCATTTTTTACAGGTAGTCTTTTAATAGAAACTATTTTCTCTCTTGATGGATTAGGCTTATTAGGTTTTGAGTCTGTCGTGAAACGCGACTATCCCGTTGTCATGGGTTCACTTTACTTTTTTACTTTATTAGGCTTGTTTGCAAAATTACTAACTGACATTTTATATGTTGTTGTTGATCCACGTATTCAGTTTGAGTCGGTGAAATAACGATGAATACGTTAAAAAATATTTTTAAAATTAACGACAGTTCACCTTATTATCGCAACTGGTTGAGATTTAAAAATAATCGACGTGGCTATATTAGCTTGTGGGTTTTTCTCATTCTTTTTATTGCGAGTTTATTTGCCGAAGTAATAAGTAACGATAAGCCCTTAGTGGTTCATTTTAATGGTGGTTATTATTTTCCTGTCGTTAAATTATATCCGGAATCTTTCTTTGGTGGGGATTTTGATACAGAAGCAGATTACAACGATCCTTATGTACGTAAGTTATTATCTAAAGGTGATAACTGGGCTTTGTATCCATTAAATCCATATAGCTATGACACAATAAATTACTTTACTAAACAGCCTAACCCTGCTGCACCATCTTCAGATAATTTACTCGGCACAGATGATCATGGTCGTGATGTGCTTGCAAGATTGATCTATGGCTTTCGTTTGTCCGTTATCTTTGCCTTAGGTCTGACGTTTTTAGGTATTGTTATGGGTGTCGTTGCGGGTGCTGTCCAGGGTTATTTTGGTGGGAAACTTGATCTAATAGCACAACGTTTTATTGAAATTTGGTCATCAATGCCCGAACTTTATTTATTAATTATATTTGCTTCAATTTTTACACCGAGCATGCTTTTATTATTAGTCATACTCTCCTTGTTTGGCTGGATGGGATTAGCGGATTATGTTCGTGCCGAATTCTTGCGTGGACGAAATATGGAATATGTTAAAGCTGCCAGAGCAATGGGTGTATCCAGCAGAGCTATTATGTTTAAACATCTTTTGCCTAATAGTATGACGCCTGTAGTAACCTTTCTTCCTTTTAGAATTAGTGGTGCAATTATCGCGTTAACCAGTCTCGATTTTCTTGGTCTAGGTGTACCGCCACCCACACCGAGTCTTGGAGATTTATTAGCGCAAGGTAAAGATAATATTTCAGCCTGGTGGCTTTCAGTTTTCACTTTTATTGTACTGGTCGGAACACTCAACTTGTTGATTTTCATTGGTGAAGCTTTACGTGAAGCACTGGATACACGTCGTGGATAAAATCAAAGTCAAAAGACTTCAACGCAAAGGCGCAAAGAACGCAAAGGTCGCAGAGTTTTTTGTGGCTTGGAGCATCTGTTATGTCTGACTTAAAGAATAAACCTCTGCTCTCTATTCGCAATCTTGAAGTGGCATTTGGTATTCCTCCTCAGGAGTTAACCACAGTCGTAAATAATGTCAGTTTTGACATTCATAAAGGTGAGAAACTTGCGCTTGTCGGTGAGTCTGGTTCGGGTAAGTCTGTTACTGCACTATCAATTTTACAATTGCATGATAAACGACAAACGCATTACCCAAGTGGTGAAATTTATTTTGAAGAGGAAAATTTATTAACGTTATCTGAAGATAGATTGCGTCAGATTCGTGGTCAGGATATTGCCATGGTTTTTCAGGAACCAATGACTGCACTTAATCCTGTTTATCGAATTGGCGAGCAGTTATCAGAAACATTAATGATACATAAAGGTTTCTCCCGGCAAAAAGCAAAAGATCACATGATCGAGCTTCTAGATAGAACCGGTATTGTTGAACCGCATAAACGTTTTGATGCTTTCCCACATATGCTTTCAGGTGGGCAACGTCAACGTGTCATGATAGCAATGGCATTAGCCTGTCAGCCACAGTTACTTATAGCTGATGAGCCTACAACTGCATTGGACGTCACTATACAGGCACAAATTCTTGAACTACTGGAAGACTTGCAAAAAGAATTTGGTATGGCTATTTTAATGATTACACATGACCTCAATATGGTACGTCGTTTTGCTGATCATGTTTGTGTTATGCAGAATGGAACAATTGTTGAACAAAAAACAGTAACTGAGCTTTTTCAAAATGCTGAGCATAATTACACTCATCACCTTCTGAATAGTCAGCCTGAAACTTTAGTCAAGAGTAGTGATGAAGCAATAATTGAACAAGCTCCAAAACTTCTTGAAGCGAACAATATTCGTTGTTACTTCCCAATTAAAGCCGGATTTTTTAATAAGAAAGTGGGTGATATTAAAGCCGTTGATAATGTTTCTTTACAATTAAAACAAAGAGAGACAATTGGCATAGTCGGTGAGTCCGGTTCTGGTAAAACGACACTGGGTATGTGTTTATTACGCTTACAGGAATCAGAAGGAAATATTTTACTGCAAAATAAAGATATCACTTTATTAACTGAACGTGAGTTAAGACCACTGCGCAGAGATATTCAGGTGGTATTTCAGGATCCGTTTTCCTCCTTATCTCCACGAATGACGGTTAAACAAATTATAGAAGAAGGTATCAAAATTCATTTTCCGGATTTATCGGAAGAGGAGCGCTTTAAGCGAATTGTAAAAGTATTAGCTGAAGTTGGGTTAGAAGAATCCATGCTTACGCGCTATCCACATGAATTCTCTGGTGGACAGCGGCAACGTATCGCGATTGCGCGTGTTGTTGTTCTTGAACCAAAATTGATATTACTGGATGAACCGACAAGTGCATTAGATGTTTCAGTACAAAAACAGGTACTGACTTTATTAAGAGAGCTTCAGGAAAAACATGATATCAGCTACTTGTTTATTACTCATGATTTGCGCGTCATTCGTGCAATGGCGCATAAAGTAATGGTTATGCGTAATGGTAAAGTGATAGAAGCAGGTGACACAGAAACTTTATTTAACCAACCAAAAGATGATTATACCCGCACTCTATTAGAAGCTTCTTTATTCAGGGAGTAGCTCGGCTAAAAGGTACCCTCGTACTCGCAAAGACTATATACGTTTAGGCTTATGAGTTGCCAGACTGTCGTGCTACATCAACGATTAATGTTAACCACTGCCCGGGTTGTAAATATTTTTTAGTTCTAACACTTCTGTTCCAGCGCTTAAGCTGGCTAATGGAAACTTTAAATTTGCTGGATATTCTTGCCAGTGAGTCACCATTTCTCACTCTGTAGCCAATACGTTTTGTGATATTGCGGCGAGGTGGCGCAGACAGGTTTTCAACGTCTACAGCAGATGAGGTCGAACTGCCTCGACGCGACCAGATAATTAAACGTTGTCCTGCCTGAAGACGATCACGTGGTGCCATACTGTTCCACTTAGCCAGTTGTCGAACACCTACACGGTGGTACTGTGCAAGATCCCAAAAAGTATCGCCTTGTTGCACGATATGGGAAACCTTACGTCCCTGACGGGGAATGTTTTGTAATTTACTTTTACGTTGGTTTGCACTTAAACGATATTTACGCAGAGCAAGACTCGCGACTGGAATCGTTAAACCACGTCCTACGCGTATCATTTTTCCACGTAAGCGATTAACTCGTTTGATTGTTCGAATACTGGTATGAAATTTTTGTGCAATAGTGCCGAGAGTTTCACCTTTGCGGACACGGTGACGAATCCAGCGAATGCGTTTGTTTGCTGGGAGTTCTGCTAGCTTTGTTTTAAATTGATCAACTTGTGCAACAGGCAGTAATAAATCATAAGGGCCACTTGGAGATGTTGCCCAGCGGTTATAACCAGAATTTAAACGGTAAAGATCATCTAAGGGTAATCCTGACATGTCTGCTGCAAGCGCTAAATCAATCTGGCTATCAAGCTTAACTTGTTCAAAATATGGTCGGTTAGGAATTTCATCGAGTTGAATGCCGTATTTATCAGGGAATTCAATAATATCTCGCAGTGCCAATAGTTTCGGGACATAAGCACGGGTTTCATTTGGCAAATTTAATGCAAAAAAGTCAGTGGATTTACCACGGCGCTTGTTACGACGTATTTCTCTTTTAACTCTTCTATCACCAGTATTATAAGCGGCTAAAGCATGCATCCAGTCGCCCTTAAAATTACGGTTTAGATTTTTCAATAATTTAATCGCAGCTTTTGTTGAGGCATAAACATCACGACGACCGTCATACCACCAGTTTTGTTTTAAGCCATAACGTTTGCCTGTGGCCGGGATAAACTGCCAGATACCCGCAGCACGCCCATGAGAATAGGCAAAAGGCTGAAAAGCACTTTCTACAATAGGCAGTAGAGCCATTTCAGTTGGAATACCTGCTGCTTCTACCGTTTCAATAATATAGTGTAAATAGGGACGAGCACGCTCAACAACGCGCTTCATATATTCCGGATGACGTTTATACCAGTTTCGTTCCTGTTGAACGCGTTTATGATCGATATCCGGTAAATCAAAACCATTTCGGATACGTTGCCAGGTATCAATTTCTGTTTGCTGGTTTAATGTATCTTCTTGAAGCACACTACCTGAATTATTATCACTAGCAATATTTTGTGATTCTGAATTATTTAATTCAGCGTTTTCCTGAATCGGTTGATGTACGCAACCTGCAACAAATATTACAGTGAAAAGGAGAGAGAAAAACTTCAAAAGAAATTTTGTGGAATTAAGACTTGTTTTATAAAAAAATAATTTTGTGAGCATTATAAAATTTCTAGTGATTTTAATAAGATACGGTTTATTATGTCTGTATGGTATGAATTAAGTGGCAACAGGTCAACTGTTGATGCATTCTTATACAAAGCAACGCCAACTTTATCCAAAACAGGAATTTCAGATAAAAAATGTTTCCGAAGTTTTCCATAGGTCAAAAAAAGACATTTCAGCAACGTCACTTGATGACAGATGAAATGAAAATTTGGCTGCAATTTCAATTGTGGTATGAAACTTCACTCGGAGAATATCTGGCACAATCTGAAAAAAAAATACTTGATAAGGTTTTACCTGATTTATTCGGTTACTATTTATTACAGTGTGGTTGCCCGGAAATTAAGCTTGAAAAGATTGCTGGATGTTGGTTGAAAAGCAGTAGGGTTTCAACTCATTTTCGCCTTGATTATTATAAAAATCAAGGAGTTAGCATGCAGGCTTATTTACCTCAACTACCAGTACAGCCTGATAGTGTTGATGTTGTTCTGTTACCCCATGTTTTAGAATATTCTTCCGATCCCCACCAGGTTTTGCGTGAAGTTGAGCGTGTTTTGATAGCGGAAGGGCATGTTGTCATACTTGGTTTTAATCCCTGGAGTCTGTGGAATATTTTCCGGATATTTTTATTCTGGAAGAAACAAGCGCCTTGGACGGCTAATTTTTTAGCATCTTCAAGAGTGATGGATTGGTTAGCTTTATTAGGCTTTGACGTGATTCAGCGTCATGGTTATTTTTATAAACCACCACTTCAGAAGCAAAATTGGTTTAATAAAATGGGTTTGTTAGAGAAAATGGGGCAACGATTTTGGCCAAATTTGGGAGCAGGCTATGTGCTTGTTGCACGTAAGAGAGTTGAAACATTAACCCCTATTCGACCAAAATGGCAAAGACAGCCAAAAGTAGTAACAGGTGGTCTGGAAACAATTAACAGGAAACAATTTTGAGTGATGTAATTGAGGCATATACTGATGGAGCATGTCGTGGCAATCCGGGTCCAGGTGGCTGGGGTGTATTGCTACGTTATAACAGTCATGAAAAGCGTTTACATGGCGGTGAAAATGAAACCACCAATAACCGTATGGAACTGATGGCTGTCATTATGGCGCTTGAAAGCTTAAATAAGCAATGTAAGGTAAAACTGACCAGTGATTCACAATATGTTTTGAAAGGCATAAATGAGTGGATGGAAAACTGGAAAAAAAGAGGCTGGAAAACAGCGGCTAAAAAGCCGGTAAAGAATGTTGATTTGTGGCAACGTTTGGATAAGGCACGAGAAGAACACAGTATTGAGTGGGTTTGGGTAAAAGGACACAGCGGACACATAGAAAATGAAATTGCGGATGAACTGGCGAATCAGGGAATTGATGAACTTTAGATTTAAGTGATAAAAAATTTTTACCGCCAAGGCGATGCCAGAACGTACGCAGCAGGTAAGGGTAATACTGACGAAGCGCGGAGCGGTTCGTTAAGTGCAAAAAAGCCAAGGTAAAAATTATACAAAGAAAGGTGAATTCCTGCTAAACCATGCTGGAATAATCAAATCAGATTAATATATACATTTTATATATTTTGATCTTCTTGGCGTTCTTTGCGCCTTGGCGGTGAAAAAAATATTTTTTACACAATCAAAGAGTAATAAGCATGCGTCAAATTGTACTTGATACTGAAACCACCGGCCTTGAACCCAGGCTAGGGCATCGCATCATTGAAATAGGGTGTGTTGAGGTTATCGATAGGCGGGTTACTGGTAAGCGCTATCATCAATATATCAATCCTCAACGTGAGATAGATGAGGGTGCTGTTGAAGTTCATGGTATCACCACCGATTTTCTTGCTGATAAACCTTTATTTGGTGACATTGTTGATGATTTTCTGAGTTTTATTCGAGGTGCTGAGCTGGTTATTCATAACGCACCTTTTGATGTCGGGTTTATTGATCATGAGTTGAATCAACTTAATCAGCAAGATAATCAGATTTCAAATATTTGCACTGTTTTAGATACGTTGGTTTTAGCGCGAAAAATGCATCCCGGGCAAAAGAATAATCTGGATGCATTGTGTAAACGTTACGATATTGATAATTCACAGCGTGATTTACATGGTGCATTACTTGATGCCGAGATTTTAGCTGAAACTTACCTGGCAATGACAGGTGGGCAAACCATGTTGTCACTGGGGAGGGCAGGTGGGCAAGATAATCATTTTAATAATGAATCAGATAGCTTTAAACCTCGTCAGGTTAATATTGAAGTCGGAAAGTTGAGGGTGATTTGTGCTTCGGATGAAGAAATTGTTGCCCATGAAGCACGGTTGAGTAGCATTAATGATGCAAGTGGCGGGCAGTGTGTGTGGTTAAATGAAAATGAAGAAATTGATTAAATTAATCCTAATTAATTTAAGGTTTATAAGATTAGCTTTGAATTTCAATAAGTTACAACAATTAAAAATATTAAAGAACGTCGTAATAGTGTCGATAACCTAATTACATAGAGTTAAATTGCAGCAATTTTTGTCCATGATATTTAGTTAGGTTCCTCCTCCTCCTGCGCATTAGCGCATATTATAACCTCACATATATGTGAGGTTTTTTTTTAAAGTTTTCTAAAGTTTTATGTTTTTAAGCCGTTATAAAAAATAATTGATTTACAGGTTTAAAGTTGTTCTTATGTGGGCTTCACGCTATTCTTAGTAACAGCAAAAATCTAGCAAATAAAACATAATAAGGAATAAAGTATGGCAATCTCCGGTAATGTAAGTGATGGTGGTAATTCAGTATTAATAAATATTAGCGGTCGCTTTGATTTTAATGCTCACCACGATTTCCGAAATATTTATCGAAATGAAAAATCAAGTGCGGTCTATACCATTGATATGTCCGGTACAGAATATATTGATAGCTCCGCTTTAGGTATGCTTTTGTTACTGCGTGAACACGCAGGAAATGAAAGTGCAAATATTACAATTAATGGCTGCAACGATGACATTAAAAAAATATTTGCTATTTCTAATTTTGAGAAATTATTTACGATTTCATAAATATCTATAGAACATCCCCGTTCTACAATTATTAATTAGGCTTTATCAATGATTTGATAAAGCCTTTTTTTTTGAAAAAATATATTCTTCAACTTAGCAACGTTAGTGCAATATAAAATATCTAAAATTAGAAAATATAGTGATCTGGTTTCCCTTTTAACTATTTACTGCTTTACAATTATTTGCGTATAACGTAAAAATTATCCCTGGTATTTAAAGTTATAAGAGACTACGCACTTGGATGAAAATTCCGATATTGTTTTTTCAAAAATAAACCTGCTTAATGAAGTGGGCATTGCTTTATCGTCTGAAAAAGACTTTTCCTCGCTACTTGAACAAATATTAATTGGTGCTAAAAAAATCACGAATGCTGATGGTGGAACCATCTACCTGTTAAACGCTGAAAACAAGCTTGAGATGGTTGTTGTTCAAACTGACTCACTAAAAATTCATCTTGGTGGAAATACTGATAAACCCATTAATTTTAAAGCTATCAATCTTTATAATGACGATGGTTCTGCTAATTTGAATATGGTTGTCACGCGTTCAGTTATAGAAAAGAAACCCATTAATATTTCCGATGCGTACAATGCACAAGGGTATGATTTTTCAGGTACCTATGAATTTGATAAAACTACCGGCTATCATTCTCAATCATTTTTAGCTGTACCAATGAAAAACCATGAAAATGATGTTATTGGTGTATTACAGTTAATTAATGCCAAGGCTATTGGAACAGATGACATCATTCCTTTTGATAAGCAAGGTCAGAAGTTGGTTGAATCCTTAGCGAGTCAGGCTGCTGTCGCTATTGCCAATAAACAATTAATTGATAGTTGGAATGATTTATTTAACTCTTTAGTCCAGCTCATTGCTACCGCGATTGATGAAAAATCACCTCATACCAGTGGGCACTGTAAACGACTTCCTATTATTACTATGTTTCTGGCCGATGCAGCACATAATACAAAAGAAGGGATTTTTAAAGAATTCCTGATGACTAAAGATGAACGTTATGAACTTGAAGTAGCAGCGTGGTTACATGACTGTGGAAAATTAGCTACACCAGAATATGTTATGGATAAATCAACCAAGCTGGAAAGGATTGTTGATCGAATTGAGTTAATAGAAATTCGCATAGAGTTAATAAAGCGTGAAGCAGAAATAGAAAAACTGACTGCTTTAATTAATGGGGAAAATAAAGATAGCGTTAATTCGAAATATCAAAATACAGTTAAGAGTTTAAATGAAGCAATTTCATTTATTAATCGCCATAACAAAGGCGGGGAGAGTATGCATGAAGATGATATCAACAAAATTAAAGAATGGGCTAAGCTACATTGGACAGATGATTCAGGTAAAAAACAACCGCTGTTAACAAATGATGAAGTGGTTAATTTATGTATTGTAAAAGGCACTTTAACTGAAGAAGAACGTCAGATTATAAATAACCATATTGTTGCAACTATAAAAATGCTGGATACGTTACCGTTTCCAAAACATTTAAAAAATGTTCCTGAATATGCAGGTGGTCATCATGAACGTGTTGACGGCACCGGATTTCCAAAGGGATTAGTTAAGGATGAAATGTCAGTTCAGGCAAGAATAATGGCCATTGCAGATGTGTTTGAGGCACTAACCGCAAGAGACAGACCCTATAAGGATCCAATGAAACTTTCACAAGCCGTTTCAATTTTGAAAAATATGAGTGAAACCGGGCATATTGATCCTGATTTATTTGATGTTTTTGTCGAGCAATCTGTTCATATTAAATATGCAAAAGACTACCTGTTGCCTGAACAGAATGACCTGTAACTCCTATCCTTAATACTGATTCATAATCCCGCATCATTGCGAAGTCAGAATGTGACTATGGCAACCTCATGATGAAAACCATATTGCGGGAGATTGCCGCGCTTTTACTCGTAATGACAAATCAATAATAATGAATTTTTTGTCGTGGATGGTTACAATAGCGACCCTTATATTGCGTCAGATTTTATATTGGAGAAGTTATGTCCATCCGGACCCGTTTTGCCCCCAGTCCTACCGGTTATTTACATATTGGCGGTGCCCGCACAGCCTTATTTGCCTGGCTTTACGCCCGTAAACACGGAGGCAAGTTTGTCTTGCGTATTGAAGATACCGATCTGGAACGCTCCACAGAAGAATCTGTCAATGCCATTCTTGAAGGTATGAACTGGATGGGACTGGATTATG
>DAOVYB010000076.1 GCA_030635835.1 Gammaproteobacteria bacterium | reverse complement strand
TAGACGTAAACTTAAATCAGCTATTTATTTCATTAATTTTGCATCTAAACTAAATTAATCCTCCAAATTGCCGTTATATTTCTTAGTCTTAACGTCTTCTGTTAAGATACAACAACAAAATGAGTGAAAAATGCTTTTAAATAAGCAAAAAAATAACTATTATAATCAATACGTTAACTATAGATTTCAGGACTACCATGGCAACTGACCGTTTTACAGATCAAATGCAGGCATATGGCCGTTGGCGCTCAGATATCACTGAAGCCATACAAAAATATCAAAAATGGCTGGAAGCCAATAAAATGAGTTCGGCAGAAGTCGAGATTCGTATTTATGAACTCATTGAAACCCTAAAATCAGATCACCTGACTATCGCTTTTGTTGCCGAGTTTGCACGCGGAAAAACTGAGCTGATTAATGCTATTTTCTTCTCTGAATACGATAGACGTTTGCTACCTTCGGAAGCCGGTCGAACAACAATGTGTCCAACCGAACTATTCTTCGATTCTCAAGCAAACCAAAGCTATATCCGCCTTTTACCGATTGAAACACGGTTAGAACATACGAGCATTCAGGAACACAAACAAAATCCTATCAACTGGACCTCAATTGAATTAGATACCAGTTCATCTGAAAAAATGGCGGATGCTTTTTGTGAAGTCATTAAAACAAAACGGGTTCCCTTACCTGTTGCTGAAAAACTCGGGCTTTCCGATTATCGTGAAAATGAAAAAGATAATATGGTTGAAATTCCGATGTGGCGTCATGCTTTAATCAGCTTCCCCCATCCTTTATTGAAAGAAGGTTTAACCATTCTTGATACCCCGGGTTTAAATGCGCTGGGTAATGAGCCTGAATTAACCATTAACATGTTACCTAATGCACAGGCCGTGGTGTTTGTATTAGCAGCGGATACCGGCGTAACAAAATCTGATTTAGATATGTGGAACCAGAATGTTCAGCCTTTAGGTGGTGATGCTAAACACGGCCGTATTGTTGTGCTTAATAAAGTTGATACCTTGTGGGATGAACTCAAAAGTGATGAATCAATCGCAACCAGCATTACGACACAAAGTCGATCTGCAGCAAAAATGTTAGGCATAGGAATCGAAAATGTATTCCCTGTTTCAGCGCAAAAAGGCTTATTGGCAAAAATTCGTCACGACACAGAATTGCTGGCAAAAAGTAATATCCTTTCATTAGAATCTATTCTGGCTCAGGATATCTTGCCGCAAAAACAACAGATTGTTCGCAATAGTGTAATTTCTGAAATTGGTGGTATGGCTGAAGAATCATGTAATTTAATCTCATCTCGCCTCAATGATACCAATAAACAATTAGGTGAACTTCAGGGTTTGAGTGGTAAAAACGAAGATGTTATCGGCCACTTAATGAAAAAAACGCGTGAAGAACAAACGATTTATCATAAGAGTGTAGAAAGTTTTCAGGCCAATAAAAAATCCTTCTCTGAAAATCACCAAAAACTAATGCAAACTCTAAGCTTAACCCAGCTTGATGAACTCATGTCTAAAACACGAAAAGAAATGACCGGCACCTGGACTACTAAAGGTTTAAAAGGTGGCATGAAAGAATTCTTTGATATTATTGCAAATACAATTACTTCAGCTTCACAACAAGCCGATAAAGCAAATATGCTGTTGCAAACAATTTATCGCTCATTTAATGAAGAACATGGCTTAACGGATGTTAAACCAAAATTATTTAGCATGGGAAAATATAAGCGTGATTTAGAACGTTTAAATCATGAAGCCGAAACTTATCGTAGCAGTGCAAAAATGGCTGCTACCGAGCAAGCTTTTGTTATCAAAAAATTCTTTATCTCAATGGTAAGCCATGCTCGTAATACTTTCTTCCAGGCACATCAGGAAGTTGAAGCCTGGGGCAAAGCCGGTATGGCACCACTTGTTGCCAGAATTAAAGAACACAGAAACCAAATGGAAAAACGTTTAGAGAGTCTGCGTAAAATTAATGAGTCACGCGACACATTGCAAACACGAATATCAGAGTTAGAAGCAAGTGCAGAAGCACTCAATGTACAGCTGGCTGATCTCAATATGTTAACCGATACCTTAAACAGACCGCTGGAAGATTTCGTTACCAGGGGTAAAAATGTTCAGGTTGCTTAAATTATAATTCCGCACTTCCATCATAGCTTCCGGCCCATCTTTTAATGGGCCTTTTCACACATTAAAAGTACAACTACAAAATTATTCTTTCTATCAAGCAAGTAAAAGCGTATCTTGTTGTCTATATTTAAAGAAAAAAAATTATAAGGAGTAAAATATGACTTTATCTCGTTCTATTGCGCGTTTTATGAGTTTAGCTTTACTTATAAGTATGCCAATAAGTAGTTATGCAGAGAACATTGCGAAGTTTGGAGATTACGTTATCCATCATACAGCTCTTCCCACTGATATCCTGCTACCGGAAGTTGCCCGAGCCTATAAAATTAAACGTAGTAAAGATCGTGGCATGCTAAATATTGTTGTTCAGCATAAAGGAAAAGGAATACGTGCCAAAGTAACAGGTACAGGAGTCAATTTAAATGCTCAACTAAAACATTTGGCATTTCGTGAAATAAATGAGGATGATGTCACGTATTATATTTCTAATTTCAGGGTAACAAATAAAGAAACGATTAACTTTAAGATTAAAGTACAACCTGCTGGTTCAACTAAAGCTTATACCATAAAGTTCAAAAAAGAGTTTTATACCCGTTAGTATTCAATATCATTAATACCGGAGTCATTCTGAAAATCAATTATGACTCCGGTATCCACTTCATAATTTAAATAAAAAAACCTTCAAAAGAAAAATTTTGTATAATACTCATTTTTTATATTGAGTAAAAAATAATGAGTATTGAAAAAGAATTGCAAGGCCGAAGTGAATCAAAATGTGAACTGTGTTCTGCAACAGACAATTTATCTGTCTATGAAATTCCTCCGGTCACAGATGCTACAGCCGATCAATCCATATTACTTTGCACAACCTGTCAGCAACAAATTGAAGACCCGGAAAAAGTTGATGTGAACCACTGGCGTTGTCTGAATGACAGCATGTGGAGTCAGCTACCTGCCGTACAAGTCATGGCGTGGCGCATGCTTACACGTTTAAGTAGCGAAGGCTGGCCGCAAGATTTACTCGATATGCTTTATCTCGATGATGACACCTTAGCCTGGGCACAAGCAAACGGTGACGGACAAAGTGATGAAGATAGCATTAAACATCTTGACAGCAATGGTGCAGTACTTGAAGCAGGCGATACCGTAACACTCATAAAAGATCTTAATGTTAAAGGTGCAAACTTTACCGCTAAACGTGGAACCGCAGTGCGAGGTATTTCACTAGTACCGGATAATGCAGAACAAATTGAAGGCAGGGTGAATGGGCAACAAATTGTTATCCTGACCCAGTTCGTTAAGAAATCAAACTAAAAAATAACCACGGGGGACACGGGGAGCACAGGGAAAATCTTAGAACTTAAAAAACATCATTCCCCGTGAACCCCGTGTCCCCCGTGGTTAAATTTTTTTCTTTTATCAATCTTTCTTACAATCCACGATAAAACATCACACCCGCAAAAGCCATAATCATTAACCCAGCCACTTGTCTTACCCATGGCTGCTGAATAAATTGGTTTAAGGTCGATGCAAAGATTCCCATCAACAACAAATTCGGCAATGTACCTAAACCAAAACTTAACATGAGCAGTCCACCTTCGAGTGGGCTTTGTGTAGATATAGTCCAAATAATAACGCTGTATACAAGACCGCAAGGTAACCAACCCCAAACCAGTCCCAGTGAAAATGCTTGCCGGTATGAGGTTACGGGCATAAAACGTTTTCCTAAAGGTTCAAGTCGTTTCCATATCACTTTTCCACCCCAGCGTTCAATATTCGCAAGGCCTTTCCACCAGCCTGCAATATACAAACCTAAAGCCAGCATGAAAACGGCGGCGATAATTTCCAGTGTTTGCTGAATAGAATAAAGTGTAAATAAATGACTACCTAACCAGCCAATCCCGCCCATTAAAATTCCTGCAAGTGTATAACTGCTGATACGTCCGGCGTTATACGATAAAAGATACGGAAACATCTTTTTAAAGTTTTCTTGTGCGGTATTGTTTTGAATATTATCTGAGTTATTACCTAAACCTAAACATAAAGCACCAACAATACCACCACACATGCCAACACAATGCACACCACCTAGCAGACCAACAAGAAACGCTGCAATGTAAGATGTATCAACTTCCATTAGCTTTGCGTATTTTCACTTTCATTTTGATGCTTCATTAAATAAATGACCATCAACTGGATATACTTTCATTTTGATGCTTCATTAAATAAATGACCATCAAAATAGCCGGAAGGCCTAATGCAGCAGCATAAGCAAAGAAGAAAATATAACCCTGTGCATCAATCACCATGCCTGAGAAACCAGAAATAAATTTTGGTCCTAATGTCATGAGAGAACTAAACAACGCATATTGTGTCGCGGTATAGGCTTTATTGGTTAACGATGATAAATACGCAATAAATGCGGTACTGGCCAAACCACCGGAGAAATTATCACTGCTTAATACAATGGTTAAGCCAATAATGCTATGACCGTTTTCAGCCAGTAGTGCAAACATCAGGTTAGTTAAAGAAACCAGAACAGCACCTAATAATAAAATTCTTAAAATACCATAACGAACAACCAGCACACCGCCAATAAAAGCACCGAGCAGCGTCATCATTACACCAAATATTTTTGCAATGTTCGCAATCTCAATAACACTAAAACCCATATCGATATAAAATGGATGAGTCATATTTGCCAGGACGATATCACTTATACGATAAATACCAATAAACAAAAGAACAAATAAAGCCTGGCGTGAATTGCGCTGAAAAAATTCTGTAAAGGGACAAATGACTGCACCAATAAACCAGGCGACCGGTATACGTAATACATTCGGTATATGTGCAGTTGATTCCAGAAAATTAATCACTCGTTGTTCTTGTAAATAGGTTTTCTGATTAACATTTCGTTCAGGTTCACTAATGACTAATACCGTAATAATTCCAACAGCCATAAATGCAGCCATCACCATATAAGCAATAGTCCAGGAAAAATATTCAGAAATATAAAGTGCTACAGCACCCGCCACTAAAGCAGCCGCTATGCGCCAGCCAGCCTGGTAGGTTGCAGCCATTGCGCCCTGATACTCATCCTTTACTGCTTCAATACGGTAAGCATCAATCACTATGTCCTGAGTTGCAGATGAAAACGCCACCAACAAAGCAAACAAAGCCATTTGAGTTATGTATAGAGAAGGATCTGTCCATGCCATACCAACTAAACCGGCAATAATTCCAGCTTGCGCGACTATCATCCAGCTACGCCGTTGTCCCAGTAGCCTTGTTATTAAAGGTAAGGGTAAACGATCAACAATGGGGGCCCAGAAAATTTTTATAGAATAAGTAATACCTATCCAGGCAAAAAAACCGATAATGGTTTTTGATATACCTATTTGACGTAGCCAGGTCGATAAAGTTGTAAAAACTAAGGGGAAGGGTAAACCGGCTGAAAAACCAAGTAAGAACATCGCAATAACACGACGATTCAAATAAATTTTAAAAGCATTCGTCCAGCTAGTTTTTGGTTTCAGGTCTATTTGAGAAGACATATTATTCCACAAAAATTTTTATTATTATTTTACCACTAAAGTACTTTAAACTTATTTAATCTCAAAATCATAATCAATCGTTAACGGCGCATGATCAGAAAACCAGTTTTCTTTATATACAGAGGCTTTTTTAACTTTACCTTTTAAACCGGGTGTTACTAATTGATAATCAATCCGCCAGCCAACGTTATTGGCTCGTGCATTCCCGCGATTTGACCACCAGGTATACTCGCCATCTTTTTTATTCACTTCTCTGAAAGCATCAACATAACCGACTTTATCTAATGCCTTATCAACCCAGGCATGATCTTCTGGTGTGCAACCAGAATTCTTTTGATTACTTTTCCAGTTGGTTATATCAATTTCTTTGTGTACAACATTAAAATCACCACAAATCACAAACTCACGCCGTTTGCGTTTCATGCCTTTCATATCTTCAAGTAGCTGATCCATAAACTTGAGTTTATTTTGATGGCGTTCGTCACTTGAAGAGCCTGAGGGCAAATAAAGAGAGGCCACTGTAATGCCATCAAACTCAGCCTGAATCCAGCGTCCTTCCGAATCGGCATGTGGCCAGCCTAAGCCTTTAGTCACTTTATTAGGTTTTGTTTTACAGTAAATCGCGACACCGCTATAACCTTTTTTCTCGGCATCAAAGTAATAACAGTGATAACCCTTAGGATAAAAAATAGAATCATCGAGCTGATGTTCCTGTGCCTTGGTTTCCTGAATACAAATGACATCTGCACGCTGTTTCTTCATCCAGTCAAAAAAACCCTTACGTTCAGCAGCACGTATACCATTCACATTTGCTGTAATAATTCGCATCACTCGTTATCCAATTCTGTTCACAAAACGTGTATCATACACGACCTGATCCACCACCTATATGCTAAATTTAAGCTCAACGGAAAAAATCATGCGCGACTATCAAAAAGAATTTATCGAATTTGCCCTTAAAAACGACGT
>DAOVYB010000080.1 GCA_030635835.1 Gammaproteobacteria bacterium | reverse complement strand
TACCCAAAGCCAAGACTATCCAGATTCGTAAGAACGGAAAATGGGGTCAGAGTTTGAACTCTGACCCCGAATTTCCGGTTTTTACAGCCAGTTTGCCTGGTGGCAATAGCAAGCAGGAACCACCCGATCCCATCTCGAACTCGGAAGTGAAACTGCTTAGCGCCGATGATAGTGTGGGGTTTCCCCATGTGAAAGTAGGTCACTGCCAGGCTTTTAATACCAAAAAACCTCGATGCGAAAGCGTCGGGGTTTTTTTTTGTATAGTAGTAAATTCTGGGGCAGTGACCTGCTTTTTTATATAGGTCACCGTGTGTTGTCCATCTCGACAATTGCTCGGTCTCTGTTCCTGACTCGACTCTACCGATTCCTTCCATGGAATCGTCCTGCATTGTTCTCGGTAACTGCGTCCTGCGTTACTCTACCTTCGCCCATCCATGGGCTCGTACCTCCCGCCGTCCATGGCGGTCGCAGGACACACGGCATAAGGGCCATCCATGGTCCAAAACTGCCAGGCTTTTAATACCAAAAAACCCGTACTCGATAGAGTACGGTTTTTTTTTGCGTGAAACTAAATTCTTTAGGAGTGCTCGCTGACCCATCTCCATCTACTTTCTTAAGTATCCAATTCTTTGTGATTGATCTGTGGTTTTAATATAGGTCAGCACTCATTGTCCATCTCGACAATCACTCCCGTATTTATCTATTTATATCTATTTAAATTACATGTACATAAATACCGATAAAGTTATTAGTAACGTATGTTTATATTTGTACATTAACTCAAGAAATTATGTAGTTTGACGCTAAATTTACACTAAACAGTGTTTTACTACTTATTGTTATACGGTAACGCATAAATCAATTGTGTGAATAATATATCAAGAAATGAAAAATAAAAAAGACAATACGATAGTTCGGCTACAGCTTTCATTTTTAGTAATGATCTTTCTGATCACAATTATTGCGTATCTTGGTGCACACAATTCATCGAAAATTAATAATCATTTGACGATTATTACCGAAAATATTCAAACCAAATTCTCCTTAGTCACGGATATGCGAAGTAATGCGCGTGAAAGAACACTGGCATTACAAGTTATGGTGTTAGCAGATGACTATTTTGTAAGAGATGAGAACTGGATGTTGTTTAATCGTTATGGCGGACGTTTTGCAACAGCCAGATTAACATTGTTGAAAATGGAAGCATCTGAAGAGGAACGGAACTTATTTGAAGAACAAAGTCAGTTAACCGAAGGAATTGTACCGATACAATTACAAATCGCTGATCTCGCATCTGCTGATATGCTAATTGAGGCAAAAAAACTGATGATGGAAAAAGCATTACCCTTACAAAATAAAGTATTCGCTGTACTTGGTAAACTTCATATTTATTACAGCAATCAATTAGAACAAGAAACAGCATTTGCTCATAAAGCTTATGAAAACATCATTACCGTTAGTTGGGTGGCGGGGTTTAGTGCGGTTTTACTGGCATTAGTCACAGGGATATGGATGACAAAACGCATCCATCGTTACCAGGATAATTTGCATAAACTCAATATTAATTTAAAAGATATTGTTGATGATAAAACCAATAAATTACAAGTTTCTGAATTAAAACAAAGAAAAATTGTTGAAAATGCTATTGATGGTATTTTAACTGTTACTGAGAGTGGTGTTATTGAATCAGTAAATCCTTCAGCTTTGAATATTTTTTCTTTGCGGAAAAATGAAGTTGTTGGACTGAACATTTTTGAATTACTTCAATTTGAAGAACAGGATATATTGAAAGATGTATCGATTAAGGGAAATAGTCAAAATATTCTAGAATCAATGCTTGGGCATGATAAAGAACTGGAATTGTTATATAAGAATAAAGAGGGTTATGAGATACCGCTAATGGTTGGTTTTAGTCAGAATATTTCTGCTGATTACATGGATTATTCCTGTTTTATTCGGGATATTACGGAACAAAAACGTATTGCAAAATTAAAGAGTGATTTTGTCTCAACAGTGAGTCATGAGTTGCGTACACCGTTAACATCAATTCGTGGATCACTGGGGCTTATAATTGGCGGGGCAGTCGGTGGTATATCAGAAAAAGTTTTGAACTTATTACACCTTGCAGATAGCAATGTTACAAGACTGTTATCTTTAATAAATGATATTTTAGATATGCAAAAACTTGAATCCGGCAAAATGAAATTTAATTTTCAAACCGAGAATATATTACCGATTCTTGAGCGGGCGATTAATGAAAACCAGGGTTATGCTGAACAGTTTAATGTGCAATTGAAGCTTGAAAACTCTATTGATAATGCTGCGGTAATAATGGATAAACTTCGAATGCTGCAAGTACTGGCGAATTTATTGTCAAACGCTATTAAGTTTTCAAATGCAGGTGACACAGTTCTTATAAAACTTGAGCAAGTTGAAAAATTTTATCGTATATGGGTTATCGATACTGGCCTGGGTATAAGTAAAGAGTTTCAAGAAAAGTTATTTGATAAATTCTCCCAGGAAGATTCATCAGATACGAAAAGTAAGGGTGGTACAGGCTTGGGTTTGCATATTGTACAATCTATATTAGAAAGCCATGGCAGTGAATTGAAATTCACAACAAAAATAGATGAAGGAACCAGATTTTATTTTGATATGTTGATTCAGGATGTTACGACATAAAAAATTCCGTTTTCACAGGTTATTCTGCTAGAAATTGCAGGCTTTGAAATAACTACCGCAAAGTAATTCATTTAATATATTTTGGTATTTTTTCTTGTACGTATGAAAATTTAACTTGCCGCCTTTAGTTTTAAGCGTTCATTAGTTCTCTATTTAAGATCCATTAATTCATTATTCTCTATATTCTTAACCAAACTTTTATTTTGAGATAGAAAAAACTGGTTTATACGGACAATTTGAGCGAAGATAGAATTACTTCATGGTTGCCCCCCCCCTGCACTGAAACAGAAGAATAAAAATATAACTAAATAAGGTCTTTGTTGTTATGAAGATGAGAATATCCGTATCAGATATTGAAATGGGGATGTACATTGATGAGCTTGATCGGCCA
Organism: Gammaproteobacteria bacterium; assembly: GCA_030635835.1. The sequence continues at coordinate 3,097 of DAOVYB010000080.1, read as the reverse complement.
TGGGTAGGATCACCATTTATGTTTCAGGGATTTTTACTGTCTGAAGCTAAACATCTTGAGCAACTTACCCAGTTATGTGAATTTGTCTATGTTGATCCTGAGAAGTCATCTGTCTCAGTTTCGAGCAACTTACATCTCATTTCACCTTCTGATTCTGATGACACCGCTAAAATCTTCATTGATACCGTGGTCATTTCACCACAAGATATGGGGGATTCGGATCTTGAGCAAGAGTTATTAAAAGCAAAAAGAATGCATGATCAAACCCGGGATTATATAGGTCATGTACTTAAAGGCGTATACCGTGGTGTCATACCTGATATAGAGAAAGCTAAAGAACTGGTCAGTGAGTTAGTAACAAATATTGTGACTAGTCCGGATATGCTGGTCTTGCTTACACAGCTCAAAGACAGGGATGAGTACACGGCAATTCATTCAATGAATGTTTGCGTATTATCCATCGCTTTTGGTCGCTACCTGGATTTGCCTTTAGATAAATTACGTGCATTGGGCCTGGCAGCTTTATTGCACGATGTTGGTAAAATGAAAGTAGCCAGTCATATCTTGCAAAAACCAGGAAAGTTAACAAAAGAAGAAACATCTTTAATGAGAGCTCATGCCTATTTAGGTTATGAATTACTCAAGGATGAAAAAGGGATGACTGAAGAGATTTTAGAGGTCGTAAAAGATCATCATGAACGCATAAATGGTTCTGGTTACCCGATGGGAATTAAAGGTGAGCAACTTACCTCTTTAACAAAAATAGTTTCACTGGTTGATGTCTATGATGCGCTTACCAGTGATCGCGCTTATAAAGATGCTATGACACAGACTAATGCGCTACATAAAATTTATAATATGGCGAAAGATAATTTTGATCATGAGTTTATTGAATCATTTATAAAATGCATTGGTATTTATCCGGTAGGCAGTATTGTAGAAATGAATACCGGGCATGTGGGCGTTGTTGTAAAACTCAATAATGATTATAAATTAAAACCGGTTGTAGGTTTACTCCTCAGTCGTAAAAAAGTTTTCTATGACAAAATAAAATTATTAAATCTGGCCAGTGATATATGGCAAAAGAGTAGCGGTATTAAAATAAAAATTGATAAGGTATTAGAAGCGAATGCATATGATATAGATGTGCATTCGGTTATAAAAAAAGTAATAAATGGTTAATTATTTAGAATTGTAATTATTAACCAATTTTAAATTGACCAACCAGGCCTTGTAAATCAGTTGCTAATTTTGAAAGTTCAGCACTTGCACTGGTGCTTTGGCTGGCACTGTTTGCCGTTTCATCAGCAAGTTGATTTATGTTTATAATATTTTTATTCATTTCTTCAGTTGTAGCAGATTGTTCTTCAGCAGCGCTTGCTATGTGGGTATTCATTTCATTAATTGTGGTAACGGCCCGGGTAATAGCTGCGAGTGCCTCGCCTGCCTGTTTAGTTTGATCAACACCAACAGAAGCTTTTTCCTGCCCGGCTTCCATTGCCGTTACCGCATTTTTAGCACCGGTTTGTAATTTATCAATCATGGATTCAATTTCCTGAGTTGATTCCTGAGTCCTGCCTGCCAGTGTTCTGACTTCATCTGCAACAACAGCAAATCCTCTACCTTGTTCACCAGCGCGTGCGGCTTCAATTGCTGCATTCAAAGCGAGTAAATTAGTTTGTTCGGCAATACCTTTAATGACATCTAATACTGTACCAATGGTATCGCTGTCACTGGCTAATTGCTGTATTACACCCGCAGCACTAACAACTTCACGAGCCAGCTCATCAATTGAGTTTGAAGCCTGATGTACAATTGCGTTACCTGCTTTTGCTTCATTATCAGCGTTAAGTGCTGCCCCGGATGCATCACCGGCACTGCGTGCAACCTCCTGAACGGTTGCTGCCATTTCATTCATTGCTGTAGCAACCTGTTCTGTTTCTGCACGTTGATTATTCAGGTTAGCTGCACTTTGTTCAGAAATAACTGCGACTTCTTCAGATGCTGCGGCAAGTTGTGATGTTGCGCTAGTTATTTGTTGGACTAAAGCCTCAAACTTTTCTGCCATGGAATTAAAGTCTATAGCTATGCCTTGCATCTCATCCTTACCTTTTAATTTTAAACGTATATTTAAGTCACCATCAGACATTTTTTGGGTTGCGTAACCCACACGTTTAATATTATCTATAATCGAAAGGTATAAACCGGCAAACATGTAAAAGACAATAAAGAGCACGAATACAACAATACCTAATTCAATAATTTCTGTAGTTACATCTTCAGAAATACGTTTATCGAATATTTTGCTAAGTTCAGGTGCAATAGCGTCAAATAATTGATACGAGCCATTAATCGCATGTGTGGCAGTATTAAATACCTTTTGACTGTCAATTGTAATTTTTTCTGGTTCAAGCAAGTCGTTTTGAAGTAAGTGAATTATTTCTGCAACAGCTTTATTATTTGCATCGATCATAGCTCCAAGATCAAGTTTAATTTCTTCATTATCTGCCACAGCTGTAGCCAGGCCTGACTTAAGTCCGTCAGCATAAATTTTAATGTTGTTTAGTAGTACAGATAACGTCACAAAGCTTTTTGATGTGAACTGACCCTTAGCCGCTATTGAAGAACCTACTGCACGGGCTTTGCCCATATTTTCCATTAAGTTTGGCAACGAGGAGACCAGAGCAGCTCCTAAATAATAAGAGTCCAGTTTGGGATCCAGCGTAATCTTTGAATTATCTGCTGCTTTTGTCATTAACATGAGAATGTCTAAAACCAATTTTGAATGGTGCTTGTTTGCAACTGCAGCCTCCTGGTTCATTGAGTTAGTCTTAATATCTTGCCATTGCTTGATTAACGGAGCTGTTGTGCCCCGTAATTTAAGAGTATTTCCAATTTCATTTTCTGGTTCTTGAAACTTTACAAAGAATTTATCAATATCTTGTCGTTTGTTAAGAATACGTGATTTAAATTCAGTGGCACCGTTTAAATAGGCTGATGTCATTCCACTGTGTTGTTGTATATGTTGCAGAGGTAATCGAGCGGATTGCAGGTATTTAACTCCGACTTTCTCAGCTTCAAGAAAAGTGACTTCTTC
>DAOVYB010000054.1 GCA_030635835.1 Gammaproteobacteria bacterium | reverse complement strand
TACACAGGTTATTATTAGTGAAGCTGACAGGTTACAAGCATTAGTGAATCGTATTCTTGGCCCAGCAGGCTTACCAAAATTAAAAGATGTAAACATTCATGAGGTATTAGAGTTAGTTAGAAGTTTAATAAAAATTGAAGTTAAAGATACGATACAAATTCATCGTGACTATGATCCGAGTGTTCCGGATGTGAAAGCAGATCACGACATGTTGATACAAGCACTATTAAATATTACACGTAATGCTTGTGAAGCATTAGCTGGCAAAGGCAACATCACATTAAAAACACGTGTAGTTAGAAAGTATACGATTGGTTTGCAGCGGCATAAGTTAGTTGCATGTATAGAGGTAATTGATGATGGTCCGGGTATACCAGAAGATATACGGGAAAAGATATTTTTTCCTATGGTAACTGGTCGGGCAGAGGGAAGTGGTTTAGGTTTATCGATATCGCAATCGCTTATTCAGCAGCATGATGGATTGATTGAGTGTCAGAGTGAACCAGGTCGAACGGTATTCTCTGTGATCTTACCTATTAATTAAAGGTAATTAAAAGTATGAGTGTTAATACAAAAAAGGAAACGATTTGGGTTGTTGATGATGATCGTTCTATACGCTGGGTATTAGAAAAAGCATTAAGCAATGCCAATATGGAAGTGCGTACCTTTGAAGAAGCAACAAGTGTTATACGAGCATTAGAGCGTACACAACCGGATGCAATTATAAGTGATGTGCGCATGCCAGGCATGGATGGTTTAACCATGTTAGATAAAATACATGCCACTAATCCTGATATGCCAATCATTATTATTACTGCACATTCAGATTTGGATAGTGCAGTGTCAGCGTATCAGGGTGGAGCGTTTGAATACCTGCCTAAACCGTTTGATATTGATGAAGCGGTTGAACTCACACGTCGTGCTGTAAAACACCATCGTGAAATATCAAAAGATAACAAAGTCGAACCTTTAGAGGAAACAGAGATTATTGGTGAAGCTGCATCAATGCAGGAAGTGTTTCGTGCAATAGGTCGTCTATCGCGTTCAAATATAACGGTACTCATTAATGGTGAATCGGGTACCGGTAAAGAACTGGTTGCTGAAGCATTACATCGACACAGCCCACGAGCAGAAAATGCCTTTATTGCATTAAATATGGCAGCAATTCCCCGTGATTTATTGGAGTCTGAATTATTTGGTCATGAGAAGGGTGCATTTACCGGTGCACAAGCCATGCGTAAAGGCCGTTTTGAACAAGCTGATGGCGGGACTTTATTCCTGGATGAAATTGGTGATATGCCAGCGGAATTACAAACGCGATTATTACGTGTGCTGGCAGATGGTGAGTTTTATCGGGTCGGTGGCCATAGTCCGGTTAAAGTTGATGTTCGTATTGTTGCTGCAACACATCAAAATCTTGAAGAACGGGTAGAGAAAGGTGAGTTCCGTGAAGATTTATTTCACCGCCTGAATGTTATTCGTATTCATATACCTGCATTACGTGAACGAAGTGAAGATATTGGTTTATTAGCACGTCATTTTTTGCAAGCTGCAGCAACTGAATTAAACATGGAAACAAAAACACTGGATGAGGATACGTTAGAATTTTTACGTAAGCTTGAATGGCGTGGTAATGTCAGACAGTTACAAAACACTTGCCGCTGGTTAACCGTGATGGCGCCGGGTCAGGAAGTTCATTTAGATGATTTACCACCAGAGTTATTAAATAAAGAATCGAAGTTACAGTTAAGTGATGACTGGGTGAAGGTTTTGCAATACTGGGCAGAACAACAATTGGCTAATGGTGAAACAGATTTATTTGATAAAGCGACGCCTGAGTTTGAACGTGTGATGATTCAAACCGCATTGCGAAGTGCAGGTGGACGACGTCAGGATGCAGCACGCTTATTAGGTTGTGGACGTAATACATTAACGCGCAAAATTAAAGAATTAAATATGGAAGATACGGTTTAGAATTAGTCACAAAGGACAAAAGAAGTATAAATTCAAAATATGAACCACTGGGAGCACGGGGGACACAGGGAAAGCTTTTGTAGGTTCGCCTTTACCTACATGGACGTAGGTAAGGGGCGAGAGCAAGGAGCGGTAGCTTCAGGCGAACGCGGTGCTGGTAAAGGAACTTCTGTCTCGTATCACACATAACAATTTAAGAGAGCTATGTTGTTAATCAGTAGCATGGTTGAAATGCAATATAATCCGGGATATAAATTTAAAAACAGTTCCCCGGATTTCGCTATTCTACATCCGGGCTACATTTATATTTTAAAAAACTTCTCGCCAGTAAATGACTCGATCATCTCCCCGATATAAACCAAACGAAGCGATACCGGTTGCATCATTATCATGATTTCCGTCACCATCCCAATCAAATTGTAACCATGTGGGTGAGGTTAAGGTTACGGCAATATCACCGGTAAAATTTTGTCCCGGTGCTTTAAGGTAAAGATTAAAACTACCTGCGATCGGTGGTGCTTCAAATTGAGATGCAACAGGTCCTGGTAGGAGTGTTGCAAATGTACAGTTGCTTGCGCCACTTTCAGCATCATCATCCCAAATACAGGTTTGACCTGCAATCGATCCATCACCAATCATCACAGTATCGGTACCCGTATCAGTAAGTGTTGCCGTGACTGTACTGCATGTATCAACTGTATTAATTTCAAAACCATCAGTATTGTAAAATTCAACTTGAGCAGGTATCGCCATATCAACGAGTTCAGAACCATAAGAATTTTCAACACGTATTCGGCCGCTTCGAATTTGTGTTGAGCTTTCAGTAATTCCTATACCTGTAGAGATATCAGCATCTCGTGCACGTAAAATTATAGTCTCAGGAATAGTTTCTTTTGTAGAAAATGTATAAGTAACATTAGCTTGAGTTCCAATGCCATTAACAAAATTAGCCGCAGGGATGATGTTATTAGTAAAATTAACAACTGGAGATACACCAGCATTTGATAATGTTGTATCGAATGCAAAATTACCTGCGTAGTTTTGTGTTATGGAGTTTAATGTATTTTTAGCAGTTGCTGAAACAGAGAAAGGTTGTCCAGAATAGGTAAAGGTACTACCACCTGAACAACCATCTATCACGATGGTATCAAAATGATCAGGGACAAAACGACCAAAGGAAGGCGTTAATGTCACAATATTATTACCGACAGCTAAATAGTCTAAAAGTGTAGCAGTAAGATCAAAAATACCAACTTCACTTAAGGAGATTGTTTTTGTTCCAACACCATTAACAAAGGATGCACTGTTTGCACTATTTGTTAAGATACCTGCATTAGCTAAGGTGGTCGTTTGAATAAGAGAAACATTAGCAGGTGTTATAGCCGTTGTTTCATTACCAAAGTTTTGTGTAACGATATTATTAGTAAGGTTTGCGCCTAAGTCTGCTATACCATTAGCATCAGTATCATCTGCAGCCTGCCATTGCACAGCCGTTAACGTAGTGGTAAAAGCTTCACCCGCTTTTTTAAATAAGGTGCCATTAGCATCTGTTGCATAAGAAAGGTTAGTGCCCGTACTATCATCAAGAAGCATATTATCAGCATAGTCAGCTGCGCGTTGACCCATTACATCAAGTGATAGCCCTAGTGGTCTGACAACAAAAGATGATGAACCCGACATATAAATACCTGAAGGCGTTATGCCATCAGCAAGTAAAATATTATGTCTTGCATGAAGTTCAATTAAGCCTGCATCAGGGTAGTTTATAATGATGTTTGACTTACCATTTACATCAAAAGCAATCGTACGAGTATCGTAGCTGCTGCTACCTACAGCAGCATTGTCATTTGTTGTTGCAGTTAAGGTACCAGTCACCGCACCACTCGTTAAGTTTAAAAGTTGTCCCGCAATACAGTTAAGAGGATTTTTACACTCGGCAGCAAAGTCCACGTTAAGGGTTTGGTTTTGAAATGCAGCTATACATTGTGTTGGATCACTGTCGGATGATCTTACGGCCTGCAGTGTAAGTGTTTTAGCATTGTAGCCAACGTTTGAATCTTTACCTGAAAGTTGTGTAGGTATAATAGTGGTTGTATCTGTTTCATTGTTAAAAATAAATCCACTTGTTGCAAAAGTAATTGCATAATCATCAATAGCAACAGCAGTATTTGATGTTTCTAAAATACCAGCACCATTAATGTTCAGGTTAGTGGTTTCAATATGTGTATCTTTAAAGTTTAAAATAGCTGAACCGGCATCAGCAGCCACAAAAGTATAGCTTGCCGTTCCTGAATCGCCTGCACCAGCAGTAAAAATGCCCTGTGCATCAGTGGCAATCGCGGTTGTTGACCAATCACCATTATTAAGACTGGCTGAAAGGTTTACTGTCCCTGTATATGTTGTAACTGTCGCATGAGCAGCATCATGAGCTTCTATGGTAATAGCTTCAGCCTGACAGTTTACTCCTGTCCCCGTTGCACCAGCTAAATAATTAATAGAAAAATGATCGATTAATGCACAAGTAACAGTAGAAGAACTGGCTATTTCAACATTGTCAAAATAGACTATATCTGTAGTGCTATCGAGGTTTGTTGAACCAAGTAAACGAATGCGAGTGGTAGCTGAAATATATGGAGTTATGTTATAGCTGGCTAATTGATTCGAGATATCATTTTGTGGCCCTTTAAAGCGATCAAGTTCTACCCATGTGGTACCCCCATCGGAAGAAATTTCTAGATTGACATATTCATTCCCGTTTTCCAAACTTACACGGCGGTGATCAAGTCTGAGAGTTGCCGTTGTTGCTCCAGTGAGATCAACAGCACGTTGTACTCCTTTATTACTGCCACTAATTTGCAGTTGACCACTATTAATCTGGATGTCCCCGTTACCGGCGCCATCTGCTTCAACAATTTCCAGCCAGTCTGAAGACCAAAGAGCTGAGCCATTATTATTTGTATAACTTGCAGTTAAAAATTCATCACGATAAGTTACTGTACTTAAACTTGAGAAGCTAAGATCAGGATCTTCTGTTACATTTTCAGTATTTAACCCATCGGTAATATTTATATTGAGAGTTTCAACATTTGTATTTGCGAGATTGAGCACAATAGATCCATTATCTGCTGCAACAAATGTATAGGTGGCCGTGCCAGAATCTAATGCACCTGGAGTAAGAGTACCTTGCGCATCAGTAGACGTTGTTGTTTTTGACCAGTTGCCATTAGCGGTAGAGCTAGTCAGTGTTACTGTACCAGTGTAAGCGGTATCAACAGTATGAGCTGCTGTATGCATGGTTAGAGTAATTTGTTCAGGCAAACAACTGCTCGCTATACCATCATGGATGATGGCAAAGTGAGCCAGAGATGGGGAGGTATAAGTAATATCTACGTTATCAAAATATACTGCATCTGCAGTATCAAGGTTTGATGAGCCAAGTAATCGAAAGCGAGTATTGGCTGAAATATATGGAGTAATATCATAGCTTAATGATGATTGATAAGAGGCATCCGTTTGAGGACCTTTATAACGAACAAGCTCGGTCCAGCTAGCACCACCATCAGAAGAAATTTCAACGTTGACGTATTCATTACCTCTATCCAAGCTTTCCCTGCGATAATCAAATGTAAGAGTCGCGATTGTAGCGCCACTTAGATTTACTTCACGTTGTACGCCTTTGTTGTTACCACTAATGCGTAATCGTCCCGAACCTTGATCCGCTATTACCTGGACGTCACCAGCAGTTACCCCATCTGCTTCATTAATTTCTAACCAAGCCGTTGTCCAGTTAGCATTACCATCATTATTTGAGTAGCTTAGAGTTGTAAATTCATCTCGAACATTATCAGCAAAAGCAGGAATGGCAGGAAATAATAAAACGAGATAGCAAAGAAAACTGCTAAAGTTACGAAGAATGTTAAATTGTAATACTGTTGGTTTCATATTAATGACAAATTTAACTTGTCTGTTGAATTAGCTGAAACAGAGTTTTGAAATATAAAGCTTATTAGATAATTATCGGCAAAATTAGACTAAAATTGACTAATTTTGCCGATTTTTACCAGTAAATTTCCGTATATTCGCCTCAAGATGCAAAGCAAAGCTTTCTACACCGGCCTCTCTTGAGAGTTTGGTAAATAAAGTCATATATTCCAGCATGACCTTATTTACCGGGTAATTATAGTTTACTCCCTCATATAAGACCTCCATCGCTTTTTTGAGTTGATTTTGCTGATGCAGCAGAGTTGCTAAGCGAATTCGCGAGAATAGGAATCGAGGATCCAATTTAAGCGCCTTGTTAAATGCCGTTTTAGCTTTTTCAGGCTGCTTACGTTGATAAATCAGACCACGAATATGAAAAGTTTGTGGTCGTAAAGGATTAAGTTTTTCTGCTTTATCAAGATTTTCATGTGCATATTTTAAAAGAGAATTTGCTTTTTTGAATTTTTTAACCGATATAAGTTTGTCTGCACCACGTCGTAATAAATCTGCGTGACTGAAATAAGGATTGTCCATTAAAGGTGCCAGCGATTGCGCATTTATAAATAATGCATTTGATGCCTGATATTTATTTTGTAGCATAAGAGCTTTAGCTTGTTTGTTGTAATAAGACGAGAGTGAAAGCGCTAAAAAATAACCACATAAAATCAATATGATGCCTGTTAAACTAATATAAAACATAACAGGTTTAAAATAATTCTTTAATGCAGGTAATGTTATATTGGAATTAATGCTGACTAACTGATTAAAACGACCAAGATAAATTCCTGCAATAAGTAATAAAGGTAATACATAAAAGTTATATGTGAAAAAGCTGTGGGCAGCAAACGTTGTGAGAGCAGAAAATAGAGAGATAAGTTCAACACGTTGAATGGCGTTTAGATTATAGAGAACACTATCGTGCTTAAGGGTACGAATTAAACTAAGTAATAAAAAAATAAACAATGAAATAAGTAAAATTATTCCCGGATAACCTGCTTCAAGAGTGATTTGCATATAATCATTGTGAGCAAAGAAACCGGCGCTGGTATCATTCGCAGGTCGATAGGGTGGCCAAAACACCCATAAACTACCTAAACCAAGTCCATACCACGGCATATCTTTAAATAGTGGAAGTAGACTTTCCCATATTATAAAACGCGAAGCGCCAGCTTTTGATGTGTCTTGTAGGGTCACCATGCGTTCAGTAAAACCTGCTGCTGAATCCTGTATAAAGTATTGAGAAAGATTTCCCAGTAAAAAAGAAATTAATATTATGCTGAGGAAAGCATAAAATTGAGATTTTTCTATATGATTGCGCAGTAATAGAAGTAAGAGTGCAAAGCCTATGATTAAGCTTAATGTTGCTCCACGACTGCTAATAATAAATATGGCTAAAAATAATAAAATAAGTGTGAGTGATAATACTTTGTTATTAAGATATCCCCATGGGCGATCAGATTCTTTAATTAAAAAATAGCCAGAAGCTGGAATCAAAGCCAGGTTAATTAAAGCTGCGAGACTGTTTTTGTTAAGAAAGGAAGCGTTTATAGGAATGTGTAAATAATAATATTGTACTAAGCCATATGTTGCCCATAGTAAAACAAGTAGTAATATTGCGGGCCAGATAGATTTCCAGATTTGATCTTTATTTTCATGAAAAGTAAAAATTAAGAAAACGATAATTAAGCTGCCAAGCCAGAAAAAATTATACAAGCTTAGATATTTGATTTGACTGGGTAAGATAGAAATAGCGAACCATGTTAATAATAAAACGGAAGAAAATAAAATGCCGTTTGTTGAAATAGTTATTGGCTTATAAAAGCGTTGTTTTAAAACAAGCGCGAAACTTAATGAGATAAGGATATAACTGCTGCTAAATAGCCAGGTATTATTACCGGTATAAAACAATGCTGAGGTGAGCGCGGTAATAAATGATAAACTGAATAGGGTATTGTTATTTTTTTTTATAAAATTTATTAACATTTTTGAATGTGTTTTCAAGGAACAAAACGTACTTCTAAATTACGCTGACTGAATTCCGGATTTCCTGTGCTTCCATAAGAACCTTGTGAAGTAATCTTATAATAGTTTTTGCTTAGAATGGTGGATTTAGTGAAAATTACACGACTTTTTGTATTATTAAGCCCAGTAGTTGAAAATGTAAGAGAGTGATCGCCATTAGGTGTATTTGCAACAGCCTGGTACATACCCCACTGTAAAGCGGATTGCCCTGCAAAATAGGCCTGTAGTGATGCAATATCCTGATTAATTGCTTGTTGGCCAGACGAAAATATTCGCGACATAGAAACACCTAAAAAAGCCAGTACCACGATTAAAAAGATTGCACTGACAATCGCAAAGCCACCTTGTTTATTATTAGGGTACATTATAAATATGTGCCTCATGGATTAAATGAATTTGTTCACCTTCGTCTTCTACGGTTAAGTCAATATGTAATAAGCCTGTTCGCTGTAATGATCCTGAAGTAAAGGTGAAAGACAAGCTGATAACATTCTCTAATAATAAATGTGATTCTGCTGCTGTTTCCGGATTTACAAAATCATCGGCACTTTTTCCCCACATC
>DAOVYB010000071.1 GCA_030635835.1 Gammaproteobacteria bacterium | reverse complement strand
GGCTTTATTAAACTTAAAGTTCAGCCTGAGTTAGGCAAAGGTCGGCTTCAATTTACTGCAAGCAGTGGTAAGTTTAAATCAACGGCTGAAGTAAATATTGATGTACGAAGTGCAAATCCAAAAACCTTACGTCAAATCAGTACTGTAATTAAACCGGGTGAAGAGTGGTCGGAAAATGTTGTACCGCATGGTCTAAAAAATACCAATGAAGTTAGCATTGAACTATCTGCGGTTCCGCCTATTAATCTTGAGCGACGTTTACGCTATTTAATTCGTTATCCTCATGGTTGTGTGGAACAGGTAACTTCATCTGTCTTCCCGCAACTTTTCTTACCAAACCTGGTTTCATTAGACGGTAAGCAAAAAGAAGAGGTTGAGAAAAACATTCATGCGGCCATCGAACGTTTACGTGGCTTCCAGAATGGTACAGGTGGATTTATGTACTGGCCGGGTAACGGGCACCTTAACGCCTGGGCAACAAATTATGTGGGTCACTTCCTGATAGAAGCTGAGAAACATGGTTATCAGGTACCAAATGAGATGTTGACTAACTGGACGGTTCATCAAAAAACGACAGCACGTAACTGGGTTGCCGGAACCGGACGTTCAGAGCTGGATCAGGCATATCGTTTATATACCCTGGCTTTAGCAGGTAAAGCTGAGCTTGGCGCAATGAACCGTCTGCGTGAATCCGATAAGTTAAACGCCACAACACGCTGGCAGTTAGCCTCTGCATACTCTCTTGCAGGTTTAAATGATGTAGCGGGTGAAATGTTTGCTAACACTTCATTTGAGGTTGATGATTATATTAGTGCAGGAAATACTTTTGGTTCTCGCTTGCGGGATAAGGCCATAATTCTTAATAGTCTTGTTCAGTTAGGTGAGTTACAACAGGCGAAAGAAGTTGCGGATGAAGTTTCTACAGCACTTTCTGCTGATAAATGGCACAGCACACAATCCGTCGCTTACTCGTTGCTGGCAATGTCAAAATTTGTTGGTGATGACTCTATTGAATCGGCTTTCAGTTTTGAACGTTTGATTGGTAGTGGTGCGATGACTGAGGTCAATTCAAAATTACCGTTGTATAGTGAGAAGTTAACCGCTTTTCCATTAGCCGGTGATAAAATCAAATTGAAAAATACGTCTGAGCGGACACTTTATGCCAATTTACTGGTTGAAGGTATGCCTAAAGCAGGTAAAGAAAAAGCAGTATCCAAAGGATTAAAGTTATCTGTTAGATACACGGATATGGATGGTAATAATCTCAGGTTTGCCCGATTGCTTCAGGGAACAGACTTTGTAGCAAAAGTAACGGTGAAGAATGTGACACAGGGTAAACTGGAAAATATTGCTTTAACCCATGTTATTCCTTCTGGCTGGGAAATTCACAATCAACGTATGGATGGACAGGAGACATTACCTGAAGGTATGGATTATCAGGATATTCGTGATGATCGTGTTCATACTTACTTTGGTTTAAAAGCGGGTGAAGAGAAATCATTTAAGGTGATGTTGAATGCGACTTATCTGGGTAAATATTATTTACCAAGTGTTTCAGTTGAAGCAATGTACGACGCGACTAAACAAGCCCGCAGTAAAGGCGAATGGGTTGAAGTATTTAAACAATAAGTTTGTTTTATACTTAAAACAACATCCTCGCGCGTTTGTCATACTCTTATTGACACTAACAGCAGGTATCGCATTCTGGCGATGCCTGCCGGTGTCATTATTTAATGATCCATATTCCTCAATCTTATTAAGTAACAAAAATGAATTGCTTGGGGCACGCATTGCTAAAGATGGGCAATGGCGTTTTCCTTACTCTGTTAAGGTAACAAATAAATTTAAACAAGCGTTGATTCATTATGAAGATAAACGTTTTTATTCACACTTGGGTGTTGATCCTATTGCTCTGATCCGGGCAACATATTTAAATATAAAACAGGGTAAGGTTGTCAGTGGTGCCAGTACACTGAGTATGCAGGTGATTCGTTTAGCTCGAAAAAATCCCAGGCGAACATATCTCGAAAAAATCATCGAAATGATTCTCGCTTTGCGATTGGAGTTGCGTTACAGCAAAAATGAAATTCTCGCATTGTATGCCAGTCATGCGCCTTTTGGCGGAAATGTTGTTGGGGTTGAAACTGCTGCATGGCGATATTTTGGTCGAAGTACAGAACAGCTTTCCTGGGCCGAAAGTGCGACCTTAGCCGTGTTACCTAATAGTCCTTCAATGATCCATCCTGGCCGTAATCGTAGCACTTTAAAAAATAAACGTGATGCTTTATTAACACAACTACACAAAAAAAATATACTTGATGCTATTGAATTAAAGTTGGCCAGTTTAGAACCGTTACCTGAAAAGCCGGTGAGATTACCCCGGCTTGCACCTCATTTACTCGATACCTTATTAGTCAATGAAAATAAATCTAAAGCTAATAATAAAAATTATCGATTTAATTCAACAATTATTAAACAAACTCAACAAGCAGTTAGTAATATAGTTCGCCAGCAATCAAAGTCATTGAGCTTACAGGGAATACATAACGCGGCTGCGATTGTGATTGATAATGATAATTTTAATGTTGTTGCTTATGTGGGAAATAGTAATCTAAGCCATGATACTCAGCGAGGTTATGCAATTGATCTGATTCGACGTCAGCGAAGTACCGGGAGTATTTTAAAACCCTTTTTATTTGCCAGCATGATCCAGCAAGGTGAAATTCTAAGTAAAACATTAATTGCAGATCTACCAACTCAGTATTCAGGTTACATGCCTGAAAACTTTGATCATCGATATCGTGGTGCAGTACCTGCACGCACGGCTTTGGCTCGTTCACTCAATGTTCCGGCTGTTCGCATGTTAAAACAACATGGTATTGATCGTTTTTATGATTTTTTAAAACAGTTTGGTATGACAAGTTTACATCGTAAAGCGGAAGACTATGGTTTAACTTTAATTCTGGGTGGAGCTGAAGGTACCTTGTTAGATATGTCGATGATGTATGCCAATCTTGCCTATATTGCAAAACAAGAACAGGTTGATGAAAAAGCACGTTATCATTTACTAAATTTTTTACAAAATAAAAAACAACACTATGGCAAGCATACAGAGCTTAATCCGGCGACAGCCTGGATAACGCTTGATGCTTTACTTGAAGTTAATCGGCCGGGCACAGAAAATTTCTGGAAGAATTTTAATAGTAGTCAAAAAATCGCATGGAAGACAGGAACAAGTTATGGCTTACGAGATGCCTGGGCCATCGGGAATACACGCCGTTATACGGTTGCGGTTTGGGCAGGTAATGCGAGTGGAGAAGGTCGACCAGGATTAACCGGAGTGAGTAGTGCCGCACCCATAATGTTTGATATTTTTAATCAACTTGAATCATCACCGTGGTTTACAAAACCTGTACATTTAATGAAAGCCATGAAAGTGTGTAAGGACGATGGTTACCTGGCAAATGAGTATTGTGATTCTGAAACGCAATGGATTCCTGCAGAAAGTAATTTTGATCAGGTTACGCGTTATCACAAAAAAATTCATTTAGATAAAACTAAAACCTGGCGTGTGCATAGTCGTTGTGAACCTGTCAGTAATATGCGGCATATTAACTGGTTCGTGTTACCTCCGGGACTGGAATTTTATTACCGGAAGAACCATTCAAATTATCGTAACTTACCGCCCTATAGAAAAGATTGTAGTTCTTTAATGGCAAAGCAGGGTAGAGATAGCCCCATTGCTTTACTCTATCCGACAACCGGAACGCGAATTTATATCCCCGTAGACTTAGCGGAGAAAAAAAGCCGTACTGTTTTTGAAGCAGTGCATCGAAATCATGAAGCAACTTTATTCTGGCATCTGAATAATGAATATCTTGGCAGTACTGAAACTTTTCATCAGCTTGCATTATATATTTTACCCGGTATTCATCGCTTAACACTGGTGGATAATCTGGGTAACCGACTGGTCAGAAAATTTGAGGTGCTGGGTAAAGAGTAGATATTTCATCTTTGTGGCTACTCTTTTTTCATTCAAATCAGTTACACTTGCAACTTCAAAATATCGTTTAAGAACTCAACAGTATGAATATCAAAACTAATGTAAAAAAATGGATACGTCCTGAAATTCAGGCTTTATCTGCTTATCATGTGCCGGATTCTGGCAATATGATTAAACTGGATGCTATGGAAAATCCATACCGCTGGCCAGAAGATCTCGTTAATGAATGGTTGAGTGTGATTCGTAATGTTGAACTTAATCGTTATCCTGATCCCGGCGCGCGTATCTTAAAACAGCATTTACGTGAGTCGATGGAAGTACCTGCTGCGGCTGAAATTTTATTAGGTAATGGTTCTGATGAATTGATTCAAATCATTATGATGGCGGTCAGTGGAAAAGGAGCTAATCAAACAAAGCACGCGGTTTTGTCTGTTGAGCCCGGTTTCGTCATGTATAAAATGATCGCCACTTTTCTTGATATGCCTTATGTTGGTATCCCGCTTAATGAAGATTTTTCACTTGATGAAGAAACACTGCTTAATTCAATAAAAGAGCATCAACCTGCGGTTATCTTTTTAGCTTATCCTAATAACCCGACCAGTAACTTATTTGATGAAGATGTTTTAAAAAGAATTATTGAAGCTGCGCCAGGTATTGTTGTTATTGATGAGGCTTATCATGCATTTGCTGATAAAAGCTTTATGCCGATGTTAAAAGAGACGGACAAATATGAAAACTTACTCGTCATGCGCACAGTTTCAAAAATGGGATTAGCGGGTTTACGTTTAGGTTTATTGGCAGGTAAAGCTGAATGGCTAAATGAATTTGATAAAGTGCGTTTACCTTATAATATTAATATTCTCACTCAAGCCAGTGCAGAATTTGCAATTAAGAATCGGCAGGTACTTGATCAGCAAACACAACAAATTTGCAGCGACCGTGAACAGTTATTTAACGAGTTGTCACAGGTAGAAGGGTTAACGGCTTATCCTAGCCAGGCGAACTTTATTTTGGTTCGAGTTAAAGAAGAACAGGCAGATAACATTTTTAATAAACTAAAAGAACAGGGGGTCTTAATTAAAAACCTTAATCCTGCTGGTGGTTTATTAAAAGATTGTTTGCGTATTACTGTAGGAACAGCAGAAGAAAACCAGAGCCTGCTTGAATTACTTAAAAAGGCAATATAAACAGCTTCATCTAAGAAAATCAGCTTAACAGTAGCCCGGATGAAATGTAATGTAATCCGGGGAAACAGGTTTAAACTCTCGCCCTCTCCCGGATTTCACTTCGTTGCATCCAGGCTACATTGCTCTCTTTTAAAAAATTCCTATTATAAGTAACCAGAAAAACGCGGGAATGACGTGCATTTCTTATACATAGCTCAGGTTATTACAGAAAAGATTATTTTTCTTTCTGCTGAGGCCGTTGTATAACCGTGGCTGTAGCTGTAAAAGTACCTTCCTGATTAATACCTTTTATTGAAAGTGTCTTTCCAGGTTTTACCTGGCTGACTAAATTCAACAGATGTCGCATGTCTTTAATTTCTGTGTTGTTGATATGGGTAATAACATTACCGGGTTTAATTCCCGCTTTATCTGCTGGTCCCTTTCTTGCAACACCATTAACAATTATGCCATATACGCGATCTAAGCCAAATGACTTAGCAAGCTCTGTATTCATATCCTGAATTGCGACACCTAACCAGCCACGTTTGACATGACCAAACTCAATAATTTGCGTTAAAACATTTTTTGCCAAGCTTAATGGTATGGCAAAACCAATCCCTTGTGAGCCTCCGCTTTGAGAATATATCGCGGTATTAATCCCAATAAGTTCACCAAAAGAATTAATTAGAGCACCACCTGAATTGCCAGGATTAATTGCGGCATCAGTTTGAATGAAGTTCTCAAAAGTATTGATACCAAGCATGTTACGGCCGGTTGCACTGATGATGCCGGAAGTTACTGTTTGACCAACGCCAAAAGGATTTCCAATTGCAAGCACAATATCACCAACTTCAATCTGCTGTGTTTTGCTAAGCGTTATAGCGGGAATGTTATCCAGCTTAATGTGTAAGACGGCTAAATCTGTATCAGGATCGGTTCCAATAATGCTGGCTTTAGTGGTACGGCCATCTTTTAATGCGACAAGAATTTCATCTGCTGCTTTTATAACATGATGATTAGTCAGAATATAACCTTGTGGGCTAACAATAACACCTGAACCAAGACTGGATTCCATGCGTTTACGTGGCTCACCTATGCTGTCACCAAAGAATTGTTGAAACAGCGGGTCGTTTGCCAGTGGATGTTGGCGTTCTGTAATTATTTTAGTCGTTTGAATATTAACAACGGCCGGGGCAGCATTTTTAACTGCCGGAGCATAAGAGCTCATTGGCTGAGTCGGAACCGAGCGAGTCGATTCTATAAGCTCAACGATTTCAGTAGCAGGAGTAGATTGTTCAATAGTGTCGTCAGCTGTTTTATTTTTTTCTGATTGAAAGTATAAAATAAGAAACGCCGCTGCTAAGCCAATGGTGGCAAATTGAATAATAAATGTTATGAGTTTGGTAACACGCATCAGAAATTCCGTTAAACTAAATTTATTAGTCTTCTATTATTTATCTTCTATTTATCTTCGAGAGCTTTGCATGGACAATGAGATGTTGGAGAATAAGGCAAAACTGATGAAAAAGCGGAATGTACGATCAGTACATGAGCATTTTGAAGAGGTTTTAACGCCATTATCTGACTTCTCATTGTTCGTGCGAAGTTCTCGTAATGTTAACCTATGAAAGGGTTTTACGCATGGTTCAGTTAAAAGATTTACTCAAATATTCAAATAATGTGCTGGAGATCGAACGATTTCAGGATTATTGCCCAAATGGTTTGCAGGTAGAGGGTAAAGCTGAAATAAAAAAAATAATTTCAGGGGTTACGGCGAGTCAGGCCTTAATTAATGCCGCTATAAGTGAAAAAGCGGATGCCTTACTGGTGCATCATGGCTATTTCTGGAAGGGAGAGGATGAGCGAATTATTGGCTTAAAATATAACCGTATTCGCAGTTTGATTGAATCAGGAATTAGCTTAGTCGCTTACCATTTACCGCTCGATGCTCACCCTTTATATGGGAATAATGCCAAATTAGCAGAAATACTGGATTTGGAAATTGCGGGTAGTTTTCCTTCGGAAAGTAATGCTGTCGGCATGTATGGGCGTTTAAAAACAGCAATGACAGC
>DAOVYB010000057.1 GCA_030635835.1 Gammaproteobacteria bacterium | reverse complement strand
TTTTGGTAAACATGCAACTTCAATTTCAGTAATGCTGTGTGTAATCAAACCACCTTCTTTAGCACCTGGACATTCCTCACCATTAATGAAATGTAATGGAACGTGCATGTGCAGTTTTTCATTAGCTCTAACGCGTAAGAAATCAGCATGCATTACTGCAATTTTTGCAGGATGGCGCTGTAAGTCTTTTAATACAACCTGTTCTTCTTTACCACCAACGCTTAAAGTCAGGATGTGAGAATAAAACGCTTCGTTCTCAAGGCTGTGTAAGAATTTTTTGTGATCCACTGTCAAAGACTGTGGCTCTTTACCTGCGCCGTATACAACAGCAGGAAATTTTTCTTCGTGACGCAGGCGGCGGCTCGCACCTTTCCCCAGGTCTGTACGAAGTTCGGCTTCAATATTAAAGCTTGCACTCATTTTCTTTCTCCAATTTACGAATGCTGCGAAGTCAGATAACTGCATTTAAACCTCTTCAACATGCTCATGTACTTATTGTACATTCCGCTTTTTCATCGGTTTTGCCTTGTTCTCTGCCTTCTCGCTATCCGTAAGATAGTTTAATAAAACAGGTTAATTTAACCTGCTGTTTTGATTTCTCTTTGCGACCAAGAGAAACCGCGTGATGCCCTGTAATAATAAATATCCAAGAACATCCCGTTCAGTCCGTTATTTAATCAACGTATAACGTACTGACCGATTCTTCATTACTGATGCGGCGCATGGTTTCAGCCAGCAATTCAGCAATACTTAACTGACGAATTTTACCCGTTGCTGCCGCAGACGGCTGCAATGGAATGGTATCCGTCACTACAAGCTCATCGAGCTCTGACTTACTAATATTATCAATCGCAGGGCCTGATAAAACAGGGTGTGTTATGTAGGCCACAACTTTGGCTGCACCATGTTCTTTTAACGCTGCCGCGGCGGCACATAAGGTACCCGCTGTATCAACTAAATCATCAATCAGGATACAAGTACGATCTTTAACATCACCAATGATGTTCATTACTTTCGCTTCATTGGCTCGAGGACGACGTTTATCAATAATTGCCAGATCGGCATCATCTAATCGTTTCGCTAAAGCTCGGGCACGAACCACACCACCTACATCAGGTGAAACCACCATCAGGTTATCGTACTTCTGGCGCCAGATATCACCTAACAAAATAGGTGAAGCATAAACATTATCAACAGGAATACTGAAAAAACCCTGAATCTGATCAGCATGTAAATCAACAGTTAATACCCGATCAGTACCTACGGAACCAATCATTTGAGCGACAACTTTAGCGGTAATCGGCACACGAGCTGAACGTGGACGCCTGTCCTGACGTGCATAGCCAAAATAAGGTATTACAGCGGTTACTCGAGCTGCGGAAGAGCGGCGCAAAGCATCCACCATAACCAGCAATTCCATTAAATTCTTATCTGTTGGCGCACAAGTCGGTTGCACAATAAAAATATCGTTACCACGGACATTTTCCATGATTTCAACCATGACTTCGCCATCACTGAATTGACCAACAATCGCGTTACCCAAAGGCATATTAAGGCGACGTGCAATTTCATTTGCTAACTGCGGATTTGAGTTGCCCGCAAATACCATCATGTTGCCGTATGACACGTGATCCCCCTGGGGATTTGACTACTGATTCAGCTGAAATGCTACTGTTAAATAGCAATATTAATCTGTTGTAGGTTCGAATTTATTCGAACGCGGTGTAAGTGATACCTCAATGGTAATTCGCACCTACAGAGGTTTACCTAATAAATAGATAAATATTCTCTTTTATATGGCTAGGGTACCAGGATTATGTCGCGCTGCGCGCTCCACCCCATCTTCGAAGGGGCCAGCAATCCCCATTTGCAATGGTGCTTGCTGTTCAAAATCACACTTGTGATTTTGTCGAACCTTTTCGGTTCTCATCCTGGTTTATCCAAGTTTACTTCTTTCAAAGATATATACCGGTAATAGATACATATCCTTTTTTATATGGCTGGGGTACCAGGATTCGAACCTGGGAATGCTGGAATCAAAATCCAGTGCCTTACCGCTTGGCGATACCCCAATTGATTGTTGTATCCGACGTGCTCTGCTGATGCCGCTTACATCGGAAAAAATTCTTTTAATGGTGTCTGGTTCATGCCTTTGGCCACAAAACCATCCCATTTTTCTGATAACTCAGCAAATGCCAGTACAGCCTGCTGTTTATTATCAAATGCCGCAAATACGCAAGCACCTGTTCCTGTTAGTCTGGATTCACCAAAACGCGCTAATTCAGTCAGCGCCTCATCCACTTCAGGATACATTTCCCTGACTGGCTTTTCGCAAACATTCTCTGTTTGCCCTTCCAGAAAGTCGCGTATTGTAATGGTTGAACAATCTCGCCGCAATTGCGAATTGGCAAAAACCTTGGCTGTTGAAACATTTATTTTAGGTTTTAGCACTAAAAACCACTTTTCAGGCAGATATACCCCTTCTAACCGCTCACCAACCCCTTCTGCCCATGCAGATTGGGCAAAAATAAAGACCGGAACATCGGCACCTAATTGCACGCCCAGATCCATTAATTGCTGCTGACTCAGCCCACATTCCCATAAATGGTTTAATCCGACCAATACAGAAGCTGCATTTGAGCTACCACCACCAAGACCTCCCCCCATAGGAAGTATCTTATCTACAGCAATATCGGCACCCAATTGAGAATCTGTATAGTGTTGCAACAATTTAGCCGCTTTCACCACTAAATCTGCTTCTGCCGGAACGCCTTCTAATTCAGAAACACGGTTAATTTCACCATCTTCACGAACCGTTAAGGAAATCGTATCGGCATAATCCAGAAACTGAAAAATTGTTTGTAGCAGATGATACCCATCCTCACGTTGGCCGGTGATATGCAAAAATAAGTTTAATTTTGCCGGTGCAGAAACTGTAATGTGGTTTTTCATATATTTAACCAAAATAAAACTAACCACGGGGAACACTGGGGGCACGGGGAAAGAGACTTTTTGCTTTTCCCAGTGTTACCCCGTGTCCCCCGTGGTTCAATCTTTTTTATATTTTTGGCATCCAGATGCCAATTTTTAATATCCCATCCTCAATAACATGTTCTGGCACAGCAAGATTTTGTTGTTCTTTATGGCCGCTATTTTCAAAAATTCGTCCTGCTGCATCATACTTAGCAGCATAGCAGGGTTCAGTAAATCGTACCTTTTCTTGCTCAGCAATGAGACTCACCTGGCAGCCGCGTTTATTCTCCTGTGGAATAAAAACAAAATATGATTTATTTGCTGAGCGCATTGGATTCTTCATTTGATCCGGTTGGTCACTCTTTTCTGAACCGGCATCACGTAAAGCGTTATCGGTTTCTTTTAATGATTTAACATCCTTTTCAGAACGTGAATAAACCCAAACATCACCACCTGACCAGTGCAGTTTTTTCACCTTACCCTGCACTAAATCTGAAACAGGCAATGTAAGGATCCAGTGAGATGAAGCTGCTTGTTTTTCCTCAATCGAATTTGATGAGAAGCTGGAAATAAAAGGTATAGCGATAAAAATCAGACCAATAAAAATCAAGAGCTTCATTAACCCCGATAAAATCTGACGACGCTTAATTGATGGCGTTGATGATGCTGAAGACATACTTATTTAATCTTGAGTTTCTTTTATTGATTCAAATGTTTTTCTTTTAATATCCCACTCATCAACAAAGATTTTAACTTTCAAATCATAACCATCAATAAATATTTTTTGAGGTAACTCATGTTTGTCTACATCAATATAGGTTTTAAAGCGCACTCGCCAGCCACCTTGTTGAATATGTTGCAAACGTCCAAACTCATCAATCTTTTGTTTTTCTTCTTTAATATTCCTGTCAGGTAAGCCTCGCATCCAGTACAGCAAACTTTTTACCGGCATACGCAAGCCGGTTACTTCTGCTAATAAACGATCCGGGCTATCTGCATAAAAATAATTTTTATCTGCATCGACTAAAATAACGCCATCTTTGGTACCTGTGAGTTGAGCATGGCCAGCACCAAAAGGACCGGATAAATCGAGAATATATTGATCATCATGACGCTGCCATTTCATACTTAAATGCCAGGACTCATGACCATTAATAATGGCAGCTCGCCCGGTCAGGTTCCAGTCATTTATTTCAGACAGCACAATTTGTCGTTGTTGCCATTCTTTATCTGGATCAGCCACATATTTGTGCGGTGAAGGAGTGGTGCAGGCTGCTAAATTTATAGCAGCCAGCAGGAAAATCAGGGCTCTCATTTAGAAAATTTTTGCATCACATTTAATAATAAATCATCGTTAGGCGCTTGTTGTAATGCGGCATTCCATACTTCTTTCGCAGCTTCATGCTCACCGGCCACCCATAAAACCTCACCAAGGTGTGCGGCAACTTCTGCATCCTTTAGTTTTTCAAAAGCACGTCTGAGATACTTTAATGCCTCATCATATTGACCTAAACGATAATACGCCCAACCCATACTGTCGTGAATAGCGGGATCATCAGGCTCAAGCTTTAAGGCTTTTTTGATATAAACAAGGCCTTTTTCTACCTGCCTGGTTTTATCTATTAAGATATAACCTAAGGCGTTTAATGCCTGTGCATTTTCAGGTTCACGCTTAACAATGCTTTCCAGATCATTTACTGCAAAACTGATTCTGCCAAGTTTTTCTGCGGTTAATGCCCGAGCATAAAGTAAACGATTGTTATCAGTGAGTTGTTGTAATGCTTCAGTATATAAATTAAAAGCATCTTCATATTGTTTAGCCGTATTTAATATTTCACCTTCGGTAAGATAAACACGTAATTCTTTTTCTAATGAGTCCGGGCTAATATTTTGTAAACGTAGTCGGGCGCTTTTTATATCACCCCGCTTCGCTAAAATAAGTGCAATACGTAATTCAGCCTCAAAACCATACTGCTTATCACGAACTTTTTTATACGCATTAATTGCTTTTTCAAGTTTATTTTGTAACTCGTAAGATTGGGCTAAATAATACTGTGACTCAATAATACGTTTTTTGTCTTCAATCAATTGTAAGAAATGTTCGCCCGCTTGTTTTGGTTTATTCATTTGTAATGTCAATAAACCTAATGCATAACGAGCTTCGTGTTGAAGTACCTCATCATCCATTAATAGCGAAAACTGATTTGCCGCCTCGGCAAACTGTTTTGCATCAACAAGATTCCGTGCATAAAACATTCTTAACTTGGTGTTATCTGGTTTGTCTTCAACCGTTTGTCTTAATACTTCAATCGAGTGCGCTTTATATCCCTGACGAACAAAAATATTCGATTGTAAAATATGTGCTTCAGTCCAGTCCGGTTGTAAATTAATGACCTTTTTAACCACTCTTACCGCATCATCCAGGTTGCCAAACAAAAATGCCAGCTGGCTATAAGCATAAAGTGCATTTGGATTGTTCTGACGTTTGGCAATAAGCGTTTTCATTACTGCAAGCGCAGCTTGTTTATCTTTTTCTTTGCTTAACAATGACGTTATCAGCATAAAGCCCTGACGTTCACTGTGCTTGCCATTATTGAGTACATATTCAAAATGTCTCGCCGCGGCATCGGTTTTGCCAACTCGTACAAGTAATGCTGCCAGCACCTGACGTGCTTCGAGATTTTTAGGTTCTAATTCATTCCATAATGTTGCCGCGGCAATGGCACGTTTATCATCGCGCGCATAATAGGCAATGCGTGCAGCTTGCTGAGCAACACGCGCATCACGGGTAATTTCAGCAGCTTTGGTATAAAGCGCAGCAGAAAGACCTATTTTTCCCCGTTGGGCGGCAATTTCAGCAGAAAATAGGTAGTAAAAAACTTCAGCCGAGAGTTCAGTTTGTGGTTTTGGCTTTGTTTTAGCCTTACCCTGTATGGATTGCGCTAAATCCGGCTTTTCTTGCTGAGTCGAGTCGGTTAGCTGACTTTCAGTAGGCTTACTTGCTTCTTTTTTAGCGCTATTTTCACCTGAATCAGCTGGTTGTATTGTCGAACAACCCATTTGCAGTGAAAAAAAGCCCGCTAAAACAAGCCAGGCAGTAAAATTTTGTGTTTTCTTTATCATCTTGTTCTCAACTATAACCGACTTTTTGCTGATTTACCTTTATAATACGCCGCTTAATGCAGCGAATCTGTTCTAAAGTATAGATTCAAATAACGCTCTATTGACCATATATATGGTTTAACATGGGATTCTGCAAGTTTTTTACCAACTTTGATGTGATTTGATCGACAGTGACCTTAATAGCCTTCGGTATTAACCATAAAACAGCTCCCGTGGATATTCGCGAGAAAGTCGCGTTTGCGCCTGAAAAAATAGAGCAAGCCCTGCACGAATGTGTCAATGAAGGTGAGGTAAGTGAAGCCGCCATTGTTTCAACCTGTAATCGCACTGAACTTTATTTTAATGCGCCTGAAAACGAGGCACATGAATCTGACACATCTTCACTATTAAACTGGTTTTGTCAGTATCACCATTTAAACAAAGAAGATATTGAGCCTTATATTTATCAACACAGCAACAATGATGCTGTTCAGCATATTTTGCGTGTTGCCAGTGGTTTAGACTCCCTGGTTCTGGGTGAACCTCAAATTCTTGGCCAAATTAAAGATGCCTACAGTACTGCCAACGATGCCGGAACAATCGGTCGCCAACTAAATCGTTTATTCCAGCATACTTTCTCTGTCGCCAAACAAGTTCGCACCGATACCGCGATTGGTGCCAGCCCGGTTTCTGTCGCCTTTGCTGCGGTAAGCTTATCCAAACGTATTTTTGCTAACCTGGCTGATCACACTGCTTTGTTGATTGGTGCAGGTGAAACAACCGAGTTAGTCGCACGACACCTTGCCGATCAGGGTGTAAAAAAGATGATTGTGGCAAACCGAACAGTAGAACGCGCACAGACCTTAGCAAATAATTTTGATGCTGAAGCCATTGCCTTATCGGATATGCCGGATCGGTTAGTTGAAGCCGATATTATTATCGCCTCTACCGCCAGCCAACTTCCCATTCTGGGTAAAGGTGCGGTCGAAAGTGCTTTAAAGTTACGTAAACATCGCCCCATGTTTATGGTCGATATTGCGGTACCCCGTGACATCGAACCTGAAGTAGGTAGCCTCGATGATGTATACCTTTATACTGTCGATGACTTACATGAAGTCATTGAAGAAGGTCGTCAGTCACGTGAAGAAGCGGCAAAACAAGCTGAAGAAATTATTGAGAATCAGGTTGATCACTTCATGGGCTGGCTACGTTCACTAAAAGGTGTCGACACCATTCGCGCCTTCCGTGAACAGGCAGAGCAAAAACGTGATGAACAACTTGCTATAGCAAAAAAACAATTAACGGCAGGTAAAGACCCGGAGCAAGTGATGAATGATCTTGCTCGCACGCTCACCAATAAACTTATTCATGAACCCACTGCTCAACTTAATCAAGCCGCCCACTCTGGTCGTAAAGATCTGCTTGATCATGCGCGCGAGCTGTTTAACCTTGAACCTGAAGAATAATATCCCTGTATGAAAGAATCGATTAATAATAAGTTAGAAAACTTAAGCGAACGTCTGGAAGAAATTAATCACTTGCTTTCCAGTCCGGATGTCATTGCTGACCAGAATAAATTCCGCGCTTTGTCACAGGAACATGCGCAACTCACCCCGGTTGTCTCTTGTTTTACAAATTACAAAACCACTGTTGATGATATTAGTGAAGCCAAACGCATGCTTGAAGATGATGACAAAGACATGCGGGAAATGGCCAAAGAAGAATTAAAAGAAGCACAGGAACAACTTGAATCATTAGAATCTGAATTACAAATTCTGATGTTACCGACTGATCCAAATGATGATAAGAATATCTTTTTGGAAATTCGTGCCGGTACAGGTGGTGATGAAGCCGCTATTTTTGCCGGTGACTTATATAAAATGTACACCCGCTATGCAGAAACTAAACGCTGGACGGTTGAGCTCATTAACGAAAGCCTGGGTGATCATGGTGGCTATAAAGAAGTGGTTGTTCGTATTGTGGGGCAAGGCGCTTACTCACGTTTGAAGTTTGAATCCGGTGGTCATCGTGTGCAACGTGTTCCGGAAACAGAATCACAGGGGCGTGTTCATACTTCTGCCTGTACTGTTGCAGTTATGGCTGAAGCTGATGAGATTGATACCATCGAAATTAATACCGGCGATTTAAAAGTGGATACCTTCCGTGCCTCTGGTGCCGGTGGTCAGCATGTTAATAAAACCGACTCTGCGATTCGTTTAACCCACCTACCTTCCGGTATTGTGGTGGAATGTCAGGATCA
>DAOVYB010000035.1 GCA_030635835.1 Gammaproteobacteria bacterium | reverse complement strand
TTTATAAAATTCAGGCATAAAAAAACCCGCATAAATGCAGGTTTTTTCAGAGATTAAGTAAATCGTATTTACTTAATTTTGCCTTCTTTATACATCACGTGTTTACGTACAACAGGATCGTATTTTTTGATTTCCATTTTTTCAGGCATGTTACGCTTGTTTTTCATAGTCGTGTAGAAATGACCAGTACCAGCGCTAGAGTTTAAACGGATTTTTTCACATACAGACTTAGCCATGATTTATTCCTTATACCTTTTCGCCACGAGCGCGCATATCAGCCAATACAACATCAATGCCTTTTTTATCGATAATACGCATACCTTTTGAGGTTAAACGCAGACGAACAAAACGCTTTTCAGATTCTACCCAAAAACGGTGCGAATGCAGGTTCGGCAGAAAACGACGACGTGTTCTGTTTTTCGCATGAGAAACATTGTTTCCCGACATTGGGCGCTTGCCAGTTACTTGACAGACTCTCGCCATGATATTCTCCAAAAATTCAATAATTCAGGTCAGCCAAGGAATTTGCCTCGGCGTCAAAGAGCGGGGATTTTACGTAGATCAGACCCAAGATACAAGTAAAATTTAGCCACAAAGGGCACGAAGAACACGAAGAAAAGAAAAAGCTTAAAAAACCACGGGGAACACTGGGGACACAGGGAAAAATAATATAAATTCCCCCGTGATCCCTGTGTTCCCCGTGGTTTATTCTTAATATGTTTTTCTTGGTGTGCTTCGTGGCTTATTTTATTTATTTATATCCACCCTCTCTCTGAAAAAGCCACACATTCACCATCGCCAACAATAATATGATCCAGTACCCGAACATCAATCAGGGCAAGTGCTTCTGTCAATTTTTTCGTGATATGGCGGTCAGCGGAGCTGGGTTCGGCAATGCCTGATGGGTGGTTATGCGCCAGAATCAGGGCGGCGGCGTTGTGTTTTAGCGTTTTTCGCACGACTTCACGTGGGTGAACACTGGCACCATTAATGGTGCCCTGAAACAAAATCTCAAACTCAATCACGCGATGCTGGTTGTCCAGGAAGAGACAGGCGAAAACTTCATAGGGTAAATCGCGTAGCCGTGAGCTTAAGTAAGTTTGTGTGGCCTGTGGATTTTGCAGCGATTCACCACGTTGCAGTGTTTCTTTTAAGTGGCGGCGTGAAAGTTCCAGCACGGCCTGAAGCTGGGCAAATTTAGCTTCGCCGAGCCCTGAGAACTGGCAAAAGGCTTTTTTATCGGCGACAAGCAAATTTCGCAGTCCACCAAAATGGGAAATAATATCGCGAGCTAAATCAACGGCGGTTTTGCCCTTGATCCCGGTGCGTAAGAAAATGGCAAGAAGTTCGGCATCAGAGAGTGCAGCAGCACCCAGATTAATGAGTTTTTCGCGTGGGCGTTCGCTTTTGGGCCAGTCTGTAATTGGCATTTTGACCTCCTTGTCAAAATTGGTTCAATATTTATTAAAATCTGCTTAATTGGCTGAGTGATTTTAATCTATAGTATATAGTGTGTGATGTGAATGTTCACTAATCTGTTAGAATAGGTTTTATGCAACACTTAACAAATAAAAGGATCTTACTTGGGGTTACGGGCAGCATTGCGGCGTATAAAGCGGCTGAACTAATTCGTCGCCTGCGAGATGCTGGTGCGGAAGTCCGTGTGGTGATGACCGAAGGAGCAAAAGCCTTTGTGACTCCGCTGACTTTTCAGGCGCTATCCGGTTCGCCTGTGCATGAAAATTTACTCGACAAAGAAGCCGAAGCTGCCATGGGACATATTGAGCTGGCGCGCTGGGCGGATGTGGTTTTGATTGCCCCTGCCAGTGCGAACAGTCTTGCGGCTTTAGCGCAAGGACGGGCAGATGAATTATTGCATGCGGTTTGTCTGGCCGCTGATGTGCCACTCGCTATCGCGCCAGCGATGAATAAAAATATGTGGGCGGATCAGGCAACACAGGAAAATGTGCGAGTTTTGGGGCAACGTGGTGTGTTATTTATTGGCCCTGATAGTGGTGAACAAGCCTGTGGTGATGTGGGTGAAGGCCGCATGATTGATAGTGAAACCATTATCTCTCGTTTAGCTGATTTATTTTCAATTGGTAGTTTAACGGGTTTAACCGTATTAATTACCGCGGGACCAACGCGGGAAGCATTAGATCCGGTGCGTTATCTGAGTAATCATAGTTCGGGTAAAATGGGTTATGCCGTTGCAGAAGCGGCAATTGAAGCCGGAGCAAAAGTTATTCTGGTCAGTGGCCCGGTAAATTTAGAAACGCCCGATCGGGTAACTCGTATAAATGTGGAAAGTGCTGCAGATATGGAAGCCGCGGTAAAAGAACAAATTTCAGCGGCAGATATTTTTGTCGCAAGCGCTGCTGTAGCAGATTATCGTCCGGTTACTGTGCAACAGGATAAAATTAAAAAGAACGAAAACCGTTTAATTTTAGAGTTGGAAAAAAATACCGATATTCTGGCGATGGTAAAAGCGGAGTATGCTAAAACGTTTTGCGTTGGTTTTGCGGCAGAAACACAAGATTTAGAAAATTATGCCCGCAAAAAATTAAAACAAAAAAATATTGAGATGATCGCTGCCAATCTAGTCGGTTCAACAGCAACAAAAACAGCGGGCACATTTAATAGTGATGTCAATGAACTTAATATTTACTGGCAAGATGGAAATTTAAAGTTAGAGCTGGGTAGTAAAACTAAATTAGCGAGACAGCTAATCGCTCTGATTGCACAACGATATTCTTTATACGAAGCACATAATAACAATAACGTTGTTTCATTAAAAAACCATTGAGACCATTGCATGAATGCTACGAAGCTAAATAATGGCCTCAAGTTTTAATTAAAAAAATATAGAAATACTGGGGTTGTACTAAATGCATAATATTAAACTTAAGATCCTTGACCCGCGTATTGGAAAAGACATTCCTTTACCAGAATATGCGACAACTGGATCAGCGGGGCTGGATTTAAGAGCATGTATAGATGGATCTTTAGAAATTAAACCGGG
Organism: Gammaproteobacteria bacterium; assembly: GCA_030635835.1. The sequence continues at coordinate 8,608 of DAOVYB010000035.1, read as the reverse complement.
TGAAACACACCTGGTACCAACAGGTATGGCGATACACATTGCTGATGATGCGATGGCGGCGGTTATCTTGCCACGTTCAGGTTTAGGTCATAAGCATGGCATCGTGTTAGGGAATCTTGTTGGTTTGATTGATTCAGATTATCAGGGGCAGTTGTTTGTTTCTGTATGGAACAGAGGACAGGATGAGTTTACGATTAATATTGGAGATCGTATGGCACAACTGGTTTTTGTTCCTGTGGTACAGGCAAAATTTGATATTGTTGAAAGTTTCGATGAAAGTGAACGAGCAGAAGGTGGTTTTGGTCATACAGGCCATGGTTAAACACTGCTCAAATTAACGGAATAAATAATAAATTGTTGGGGTAACAGTTTTGAGTAAATCAGCGAAAGTATCTGCAAAAAAATACAGAAGCATACAGGCTTAAGTATTAATTCAATTAGTTTTGTTTCTTTTTTAATGTTTGCGATTGTACTGACAGCAGGATTATTTCTTGGTCAGCAAGATCCTTTAAGCACTTTAGCTAGTCAACGACAGTCAGTGGCTAACAGTGTAACTAAGAATACGGCATTAAAATTTACCAGTCAGGTTGAAACATATAGCCAGATTGTAAATGGTTTAGCCAGAGATCCTGCTTTAATTGATATCTTTAGTACAAAAAATCTACAAGCACTGGAACAACGCGCTTCTGAGATAAAAACTATCTTTCCAAAAGCATTACGTGTGCGGTTGTTACCTGTAACAACAAGCCAGCCAGACAAAAGTGCTGAGCCACATTTTACCTATGCTTGCTTAGACTTGCTGAATCAAAGTCGTAAAGAACATTCACAATCTCATGTTGAAATGCATGAGATTGAAGGTAAGCATCAGCATATTGATATTATGCAAGCGGTAACTTCACGTGGTACGGTAGTTGGATTTATTCAGTTAGCGATTGATTCTGCATTGTTAGATGACTGGACAAAAAAGATTACTGGTGAATCTTATATTGAAGTTCATCAAAAAATTGATGATGGAAAAAATGTTTTAATTTCAAAAGCAGGAACCGAATCTAAACTCGGTACGCATGCTGCAATCGATATACCAGGCACACATTGGCAAGTTGAAACATGGGCACCTTATGAAGGAAGTGAAAGTGCTTTTAACCTGGGAATGGTTTTTGCCCTGGTAATGGGGTTAGTCTTATCTGGTATTGTTGCTTTTGTTTCACGTCAGCTATTACATAAAGAATTAACCAATGATTTAGAAAAGTATTTAATGTTGGTTACCGGCACTTTAAAAGGTGTTAAACAACATCAGTTTGATTTTAGTTTAACGGAGTTTAAGCTGGCTGCAAGTAAGGTTAAAAATATCAGGTTGGATCGAAAAAATTTAGATCGTGAACGTGATACAGCGCCGGGAAATAAAAAATCTAAATCAACACAAACTTCTTTACCTGAGTTGGATCCTCTTTTTGCAGCGAAAGATTCCATTCAACTCGAAGAATTGGATGATTTATCTGCGTTAGACAATCTGGACAATACTGAAGATAAAAGTCCCGCAGAAAAAAAGAAAGCAAAACCTCCTGCTAATTTACCAGATTTACCAGAAGAAATTTTTAAGGCCTATGATATTCGCGGCATCGTTGCGAAGACGTTAACCGTAGAAAATATCTTGTTTATTGGTCAGGCTATAGGCAGTGAAGCAAAGGCACGGGGTCTTGATTCTATTGTCTTTGCTCGTGATGGTCGTTTATCTGGCCCGGAATTAGGTCAGTCATTAGTTAAAGGTTTAATGTCCTCAGGTATTAATGTTATTGATATCGGTATGTTGCCTACACCTGCGCTTTATTATGCTGCTGCTGAACTATCTAAAGGTACCGGAGTCATGTTAACCGGTAGTCATAATCCACCAAACTACAATGGCATAAAAATGGTTTTAGGTGGTGAGACATTATCTGGTGATACGATTCAGAAACTACGTGATCGTATTGTAACTGGTGATGTGGTAACGGGTGAAGGTGCTTATTCAAAAGAAAAAATTCTGGATAAATATATTAACCGAATTATAAGTGACATTAACCTAAAACGTAAAATGAAAATTGTCATTGATTGTGGCAATGGTGTTGCAGGAGCAGTTGCACCAACATTATTCGAGCATCTTGGTTGTGACATCACCCCATTATATTGCGATGTCGATGGCAAGTTTCCTAATCATCACCCTGATCCCAGCCAACCTGAAAATTTAGCGGACTTAATCACCGAAGTTAAAAAACAAAATGCTGATATGGGTATTGCTTTTGATGGTGATGGTGATCGCATTGGTGTGGTGAGTGGAGACGGTAAAATTATATGGCCGGATCGGTTAATGATGTTGTTTGCGAAAGACGTTTTATCCCGTAATCCGGGCGCAAATATAATTTATGACATTAAGTGTAGTAGTAACTTACGTAATGTCATTGAAGAAGAAGGTGGAAAACCTTTGATGTGGAAAACGGGTCATTCATTAATTAAAGCGAAAATGAAAGAAACCAATGCATTACTTGCGGGTGAAATGAGTGGGCATATTTTCTTTAAAGAAAGATGGTATGGCTTTGATGACGCATTATATTCAGCAGCACGTTTACTTGAAATCATGTCAAATCAATTACGTCAACCACGTGTTGTCTTTTCAAGCTTAGCTGATTCGATCAATACACCTGAATTAAAGATTAACATGAAAGAAGGTGAGCACTTTAAATTTGTTGAAGAATTAAAAGCAAAAGCTTCAAGTTTTGGTGATGCTGAAGTTACACTAATAGATGGCATTCGTGTTGATTACAGTAATGGCTGGGGGCTGGTTCGTGCTTCTAATACAACACCTTGTCTGGTATTGCGTTTTGAAGGCAAAAACAAAAAGGCAATGGCAAAAGTTCAGGAAAAATTCCGAGAAGTATTAACCTCTATTGACGCGAATTTAAAATTACCCTTTTAGTCATTTAGTTAATGTTTAATAAAAATATAAAAAAGAAAACACCATGAGTTTAGAATTATCTTCCGCAGCAAATATTGCGAATGTTTTAACTGAGGCTTTGCCTTATATACGCCGCTTTCAGGGCAAAACCATTGTTATTAAATACGGTGGTAATGCCATGGTGGATAAATCATTAAAACAGGGTTTTGCACGTGATATTGTATTAATGAAACTGGTTGGCATGAATCCGGTTGTGGTTCATGGTGGTGGTCCACAAATAGGCAGTATGCTTAAGCAGATTGGCAAAGAAAGTAAATTTGTTAAAGGCATGCGGGTAACCGACACTGAAACCATGGATATTGTCGAAATGGTTTTAGGCGGACAGGTTAATAAAGATATTGTTAATTTGATTAATCAACAAGGTGGCCATGCGGTTGGGTTAACTGGTAAAGATGGCAGTCTGATTAATGCACGTAAAATGCGTTTTGAAGATGATGCACCAGAGATGAATACTACGGAGATTATTGATATCGGTCATGTTGGTGAGGTTGAAAGTATCGATGCTTCAATTATCCATATGTTGATGAAAGGGAATTTTATTCCTGTTATCGCACCAATTGGTGTTTGTGCTGATGGCCAGTCTTATAATATCAATGCAGATTTAGTTGCTGGAAAAATGGCAATAGCATTAAACGCCGAGAAGTTAATGTTGTTAACCAACACACCCGGTGTATTAGATAATGATGGCAAGCTTTTAACCGGTTTAACTGCGGAACAGGTACAAGAGCTTATTGATAATGAAACCATTCATGGTGGTATGTTACCAAAAATTGCCTGTGCAATAGATGCAGTAAAATCAGGTGTGCAAACCTCACAAATTATTGATGGTCGGGTTGAACATGCAGTTTTACTTGAGCTTCTTACAGATGAAGGTGTGGGTACCTTAATTAAGGGTTAAGTACAATTAAAGGTTAAAACTAAAAGGCTATAATTATGGCAGAGAATGAAAAAAAACCTTCACGCCGCCAGCAGATTTTAGAAGCGTTGGCTCATGAACTTGAAATGAATCCCGGTGAACGTATTACTACCGCAGGGCTGGCACGTGCAGTTGGTGTCTCCGAAGCAGCTCTTTACCGTCACTTTCCCAGCAAAGCTAAAATGTTTGAAGGCTTAATTGAATTTATTGAGGAAAGTATTTTTAGTTTAATTAATCGTATTCTTAATGAAGAAACTTCTTCAATGAAACGATGTGAAAAAATCCTTTCATTGTTGCTGGGTTTTTCAGAACGCAATCCTGGACTGACACGGATATTAAGTGGAGATGTGTTAACAGGTGAAACTGAACGCTTGCGGTTACGTGTAAGTCAGTTTTATGAACGACTTGAAACACAGTTAAAACAGGTATTGCGAGAAGGTGAAATGAATAAGGAGTTATCTATAATCATACCTGTTCAGGCTCAGGCAAATTTATTACTTGCAGTTGCTGAAGGTCGAATTATTCAGTTTGTTCGTTCAGGCTTTAAGCGTTCACCCATTGAAAACTGGAATAATCAATGGGCACTGCTTGCGACAATGTTTAAAGGCTAAGGTTTTTTAGTAGCCTTAGTAGCCACTGGGCTTTTTATTCCTTTTAATTTACGGAAGCGTTGTAAATCTTTATCAAATTTAGCTTTGATTGTATTTTGTTCGTTACGTTTAACTTCAATAGACTTGCTGTTTTTATTAAGACGGCTTTCAATTACTTTTATATCTTCAACTAAATTTTCAGGTGGTTTTTTACCTCGACGTTCAACGTTGGCTGCACGTTTTTGTAATTTTCCGAGCTTTTTCGATAAGGCTTTGCTATTACTGTTAATAACCGTAATGATACCTTCAATAACATTGATTTTACTGTCGCGTAACATGTTAATGTCACGTTCGCTTGAGAAAGTTTTTAACAGGATAGTATCTTTTTTCTTTTGCTCAGCAATTTTAGCATCTTCTATTTCTTTGAGTTTTGCTAAGCGTTCAATTTCTGCCAGTTCGGCCTTAGTTTTTGCTCGCGCTTCTACTTCTATTACCCGGCCAGATTTACCGCGTGTTTCAATTCTTTTTTGAGAAAACTCTGCAGGGACATATGTACCGCATTCTTTAACCCCTTCATTATTTGTCCAGCATTTAAATTTTTTGGCGGCCATAGCTGGTTGAGAAAGAAATAAACCGGCAAGAGCAAGAGAGGTGATTTTCAATGTTGTAGTGAATAGTTTTTTCATAATTGATTTGTTCTTTAATAGTTTTAGGTGCGTTAATATATTTAGGTGCATTATTTTATTTAGGTTCATTTCAATTTACACTTTTTATTATAGTTATTAAAGTAGCAAATCCTGTGGCAGAGAACATATTATTATTTATTATTTCATTTATCGCTAATGTCTTCTCTGCATTTGCTGGCGGTGGTGCCGGTTTATTACAGTTGCCCGTTCTTATTTTTCTGGGATTGCCTTTTAGCGTTGCCTTAGCCACCCATAAATTAGCCACCGTTGCATTAGGTATCGGCGCCACAAGCCGACACTTTAGAGAAGGCACACTTAATTTGCGATTTTCTTTGCTGATTTTGGCTAGTGGCTTGCCCGGTGTGATTGTAGGGGCGCTGGTTATCGTGCATATCCCTGATCGCCCTGCAGAGTTGGCTTTAGGGCTGTTGACCATGGGATTAGGCCTGTACTCAGTTTTTCATAAGGAGTTGGGGCAGAAACAGCAAAATTTGGATTTAAACTGGCTGCAGCAAGTCACGGGAATGCTGGTTTTGTTCTTTATTGGTATTTTGAATGGTTCTCTTACCTCCGGAACCGGGTTGTTTGTTACTTTATGGCTGGTGCGTTGGTTTAGGTTAGATTATAAGCAAGCGGTGGCTTATACTTTGGTTTTAGTAGGGTTATTTTGGAATAGTACAGGTGCGCTAACGCTTGGATTGCAAGGGCCAATCCGCTGGGATTGGATACCGATCTTATTAGTTGCCTCAGTACTGGGTGGCTATGTTGGAGCACATTTTGCTATTTCAGCTGGGAATCGTTGGATTAAACGAGTGTATGAAGTTGTCACATTGCTGGTAGGAATGAAGTTAATATTGGGATAATAAAGCTGAAGCGAAGGGATTGCTTCTTAAGAAAAAAATATTGTAAAAATAAATTTTAATAACAATTTAAAGACAGGATTATGTCGAATTCAGGCTTAGGGATAGTTTTTTATTTCATTGTATTGCTTTTGCAAGCATTGCTTTCAGTTGACGCGATGGCAGAGGCAGGTACTCTTATTTCAAAAGAAGTTATTCAAAAAATTCCCCCAGATTCTTTAGACGTTGATGTAGCGGATGAGGATGAGGAGGATGATGAGGATGAAACAGAGTTATGTCCTGATGATGTGCCGGTTCAGGATAAAACTAAAAAAACTTTTTTCTCTTTTATTGACAGACCCCAGGAATTTATTTCATCTCGGGTAGAAGCTTTAGCAAGAAATATGGATCAGTTTTTTACTGATGATAAAGATTTTTATAGCTCAAATGGTAGTTCTTTAAGGCTAAGGGAAGATACTGTTTTTAGTGAAGGAGGTAAAATAGATTCAGTAAGTAATGTTAACTTTAATTTACGTTTGCCTAAAACTGAGAATAAATTAAAAATCTTTTTTGAAACCTCTCCAGAGCCCGAACCCTATGATGTTACGACACAAGCTGAAAGTACCCCCGAAGCGCTTGCTGCCAAAAGTGATTATGTTGCAGGGATTCAGGCTGAATCAGGGGAAATATTTGGTTGGAAATATAAACCTATATTAGGTGGACATTTAGCCCCACGATTTGAACCTTTTGTGAAATTTAAATTTCGCAGAGAAGATAAATTCGAGAAGTGGAGTATTAACTGGCAGGAAACCCCTTATTGGTACACTACTTTTGGCTGGGGCTTTGATTCATACCTGGAATTTAACAGAAAAATAGCAAACGGGAATTTATTTCGTTCTGCTACATTTGCAGGCTGGCGAAAACAAAACGATTATTTTACCCTTAGCCATGTATTTACGATGTTTCATGCTCTGGGTAGTAAAAAAGCGCTGTCTTATTATATGGGAGCTTATGGCTTAAGTGAGCCAAAAATACATACAACAAACTTTTTAGTTGGACTGACCTATCGGCAAAATATACACAGTGATTACCTGTTTATGGAACTTGTGCCACAAATTAAATACGAAAAAATAAATAATTTTGACGCTGAACATTCATTATTATTTCGTATAGAAATGCTGTTTAAAGATTAAAAAATGTATTAATTTATTACTCAGAAAAGACTACAACTGGATCGGTAAAGCACTTGGAGTTCGGAATGAGTACTGTACCTTCCTTAGAATCAAGTTTAGTGTAACGTAAATCAACAGAAATAACCTTTCCTTCAAAGCCCGCTACTTTAATTTTATCGTTAATATTAAAAGGACGATAAAGCAGGATTAATACACCGGATAAAAGATTTGAAATAGTATCTTTAAAAGCAAAACCGAGCGCAAAGCCGGTTAAACCTAAACCGGCAACAAGAGCTGAAACGTTAATACCAATTGTACCTAACGCAGTAATCACACCAAATAACATAAATACAATGCGACTTGCCTGTGCAAAAAATTTAGTGAGGTGTGGATCGAGATTAAGTTTTTCTGAAAGTTTTAAAATAATGCGCTTAACAAATTTAGCCAGAAAGAAAAACAGGACAATAATAAATAATACGGCTGCTAACTTAGGCAGCCATATCATGCTTTCATTAACCGCTTGTTCTGTGAGCTGAGTAAAGTCCATATTTAAATATTCCTAACGGTTAGTTAATTGGTAGCCCGGATGGAATGAAATGTAATCCGGGAAAATGTGCATAAACTCTCCCTTCCCCGGATTTCGCTTCGCTGCATCCAGGATACATTATTCTCCTTTTAAAATTTTCTTTTAAAACTACTTTGTAGGACCTGTATTTCTTATACGCAGCTTAGGTTAGATCAAGTTAAATACCGTATTGTTCCCGATAAGCCTTCACTTTATCCAGGTACTGATTAAAGTCGGTATTACCTTCAATATAGGTAATCAAATGTTCAAGCTTAATAATACTTAACACCGGAATATTATATTGTTGCTCTACTTCCTGGATGGCTGAAAGTTCACCGGTACCTTTTTCCTGACGATCAAGCGCGATAATGACACCGGCAGGTTTGGCATTGGCGGCTGCAATAATATCCATTGATTCACGAATGGCAGTACCGGCGGTAATGACATCATCAATGATTAAAATATCACCTTCTAGCGCGGCACCAACGATATTGCCGCCTTCGCCATGAGCTTTAGCTTCTTTACGATTAAAGCTGTAAGGAATATTGGTATTCTGGTGTTCATATAAGGCAACAGCGCACGTAGTGGCTAAAGGTATACCTTTGTAGGCCGGGCCAAACAAGACATCAAATTTCACTTCGCTATCTGCAATGGCAGCGGCGTAGTATTGACCGAGTTTAGCCAGCGCTTCGCCACTATTAAATAAGCCGGCATTAAAAAAATAAGGGCTGACACGGCCAGATTTTAAGGTGAATTCGCCAAAGCGAAGGACGTCGTTTTTTAGGGCAAATTCGATAAATTCTTTTTGATAGTCGCGCATGATTTTTTCCGTTGAGCTTAAATTTAGCATA
>DAOVYB010000067.1 GCA_030635835.1 Gammaproteobacteria bacterium | reverse complement strand
TCAAGATCCCAACGGGGTTTTGCGCTGAATTCTAACGTTTCATGCTGCCCTGCAATTAAACGCTGACAACCAGCAAAGGCAATCATCGCACCATTATCAGTACAAAATTCTAGTCTTGGGTAATATACGTTGGCCTTTTCTTTTTTCACCATTTCTTCGAGGCGTTGGCGCAACTTTAAGTTAGCACTCACTCCGCCGGCAATCACCAATCGAGTTGAGTTTGTCTGTTGCAATGCACGACGACATTTAATGGCTAACGTCTCAACGACCGCGGTTTCAAAGGCACAGGCAATATCGGCTTTTGTTTGTTCACTTTTATCGCTTTTATGAAGTGTATTTAAAGTGAAGGTTTTTAATCCGCTAAAACTAAAATCTAAACCCGGACGATCGCACATTGGTCGTGGAAATTTATAACGGCCAACCTCACCTTTTTCGGCTAGTTTTGCTACCGCTGGTCCACCGGGATAAGCTAACCCAAGCATCTTTGCCGTTTTATCAAAGGCTTCACCCGCCGCATCATCAAGTGAATCGCCTAGTAATTGGTACTGACCAATACCCTCAACATTCACCAACATGGTATGCCCACCTGAAACCAATAAAGCAACAAAGGGAAATTCAGGAGGATTCTCTTCTAACATGGGTGCCAAAAGGTGACCTTCCATGTGATGTACCGCAACGGCCGGAATACCCCAGCCATACGCCAAACTCCGTGCAATGCCAGCACCAACAAGTAATGCGCCCGCTAAACCCGGTCCAGCCGTATAAGCCACTCCATGCAAATCTTTTGCTGTTATGCCCGCTTCAGCAAAGACTTGTTTTATTAAAGGCAATGTTTTGCGAATATGATCACGAGAGGCCAGTTCAGGTACGACTCCGCCATATTCTGCATGCACTGCAATCTGACTATATAAAGCATCGGCCAATAAGCCCTTTTTAGAGTCAAAAAGTGCTATTCCGGTCTCGTCACACGAGGTTTCTATTCCTAATATCAACATATTGGCTATTTTATCTCTCTTTCGTCTCTAGATCTTTGCTTTTTCGCCTGACAGGCATTAAACTTGCGCGCTTTCTCAATTGCAATAAATTTTTAGAGGTAAGGACTACATGCCTGCTGTACGCGTAAAAGAAAACGAACCATTTGATGTCGCTCTGCGTCGTTTCAAACGTTCTTGTGAAAAAGCTGGTGTTTTATCTGAAGTTCGCCGTCGCGAATTCTACGAAAAACCAACTGCTGTTCGCAAACGTGAAAAAGCTGCTGCTGTTAAGCGCAATCTTAAGAAAACGTCTCGCGATCGTAATCGCCTTAAGCGTTTATACTAAGATAAAGAATTCTAGACCACCTCACTCCTGAGGTGGTTTTATTTCGCCTTCATGACTGATTCCGCTCTCAAAACTCGAATTACTGACGATGTCAAAACTGCCATGCGCAGTAAAGACAAAGAACGTCTTGGCACGTTGCGTCTGCTAACGGCTGCCATTAAACAAATCGAAGTTGACCAACGTATTGAACTTGATGACGAGCAAGTTGTTGCTGTTATTGAGAAAATGCTCAAACAGCGTAAAGATAGTATCGAGCAATTCGAAAAAGCAGGTCGTAATGAACTGGCTGAAATCGAAATCAAAGAAGTCGCTATTCTCAAAGAATTCATGCCTGAACAAATGTCTGATGCTGATGTAGACGCTTTGATCGACGAAGCAATTGCATCGACTGGTGCTGAAGCAATGAAAGACATGGGCAAAGTCATGGGTATTCTCAAGCCTAAACTGGCTGGTAAAGCTGACATGGGTGCAGTTAGCGGAAAAATTAAAGCTAAGCTTTCTTAAACTTTCTTTTCTCATTTAATCACTGATTAAATCGTTCAAGCCTCCTCTTTTAAATTCTTTATTTTATTGATGGAATGGGTCTAATTTTTTCATTAACCTTTTGATAAATCAATTAAAGTTAACTTTTCTATTACAGAGCAAAATTTTTAACTCTGTTTATTTCTAGCATTAAACTCCTCTAAAAATAAGCACTAAACTTGATTAAGGTCAAGATCACATACCCTAGTTAAAAGATAAAGTACCTCCTCGTAATTTAAGCCTCTATATCTAAAGATTTAAATTTAGAACTCACTCATGTTTGCGCTGCTTATATCACGGCAAACTGAATTTTATCAGACCAACTTAAATAAATGATATTATCGAATTATGTAAATACTTTTGGTCAGTCGATGTTGGATAAACACCAACAACGTGTGCATAAAATTGCGATTGATGCTGACTTCACCTGTCCAAACAGAGATGGAACCATTGGTCGCGGTGGCTGTACTTTTTGTAATAATGTTTCATTTAGTCCAAATGGACGAAAACCTGCATCACTCTCTACACAAATTGATGCCGGACGAAAAGTCTTAATAAAACGCACCCGGGCTGAAAAATATCTTGCTTACTTTCAGGCATATACAAACACCTATGCTGATGTTCAAACCTTAAAAAATATTTATGATAATGCATTAGCTGAACCCGATGTAATCGGACTATGTATTGGTACACGTCCTGACTGTGTCCCGCCAAAAGTTTTAGATTTACTTGCTGATTATCAGAATCAAGGTTATGAAGTTTGGCTAGAGTTAGGACTGCAATCGAGTTATGACAAAACATTAGAACGTGTTAATCGCGGCCATGATTACGCATCATATTGTAATGCTATAAAAGCCGCGCACAGCAGACAGCTATCTGTCTGTACCCATTTAATTATTGGCTTACCCGGTGAAGATAATTCACATGCAAAAATCAGTTTGCTACGTGTATTAGAACAAGGTGTAGAAGGTCTTAAACTTCATCCCTTACATGTCGTAAAAGGAACAGCACTTGCTAACGAATGGCGACGAGGTGAATACCAGGCACTAAGTTTAAAAGAATATATTAATACCGTTGCTGATCTAGTTGCATTAACGCCTAAAGAAATTATTTTCCATCGCCTGACTGGTACAGCAGAAAAAAGTATTCTGCTTGCTCCCGAGTGGTGCTCACAAAAATGGAATGTATTGAACGGAATAACAGCCGAGCTTAAGCAACGAGGTCACACTCAAGGCATAGAATATGGAGAGCATAGTACATGGTAGCTGTAAAAAATAAAATTGAACTTGTTTGTCCCGCAGGTAGCTTACCCGCTTTACGTGCTGCTGTAGATAATGGTGCCGATGCAGTTTACATCGGTTTTCGAGATGCCACCAATGCGCGTAACTTTCCCGGATTAAATTTTAGTTTTGACGAAGCACAAACGGGCATTGATTATGCGCATAAGAAAAATGCGAAAGTTTTATTAGCTTTAAATACTTTTCCGCAACCTGCAGACTGGTCTCTCTGGACCAATGCCATTGATAATGCCGCCAAGCTTGGGGTTGATGCTGTCATCCTTGCCGATCCGGGTTTAATGCGTTATGCCACGCGCAACTATCCTGATTTGCGTTTACACCTTTCAGTACAAGGTTCAGCAACTAACAAACATGCAATTGGTTTTTTTAAAGACAATTTTAATATACAACGCATTGTTTTACCGCGTGTGTTATCCCTTGCCCAGGTGCAAAATATTATTAACAACAGTCCGGTTGAAGTCGAAGTGTTTGGCTTTGGTAGCTTATGTGTCATGGTGGAAGGTCGTTGTGTCTTATCATCTTATGTTACTGGCGAGTCACCCAACTCATGTGGTGTATGCTCTCCGGCTAAAGCGGTTAAGTGGGAAGAAACACCGAAAGGAAGACAGTCTCGTTTAAACGGTATATTGATTGATAGCTATGGTGCCAATGAAAATGCCGGTTACCCAACATTATGTAAAGGTCGTTTTCAGGTAGGTGATGATACTTTTTATGCCATTGAAGAACCAACCAGTTTAAATACTTTACCTATTCTTCCGGAAATAATAAAAATGGGTGTCGCAGCAATTAAAGTTGAAGGTCGCCAACGCAGCCCAACTTATGTAGCACAAGTCACTAAAATATTACGCGCCGCAATTGATTCCTGTCAGGCTGATCCTGAAAATTATTCACCAGATAAAAAATGGATAGAAGGTCTTGATCATGTATCAGAAGGGAATTCACATACCTTAGGTGCTTATCATCGCCCCTGGCAATAAATAATCAATTTTAGTAAAAATATTAAGAGAATAATATGAAACTTTCATTAGGACCACTTCAGTATTTTTGGTCAAAAGAAAAAGTCTTCTCCTTTTATGAGGATGTTGCAAAATTACCGGTTGATATTGTTTACCTTGGTGAGGTTGTTTGTTCGAAAAGACGTCAGTTAAAATTTGAAGACTGGATAAGCATTGCAGAAAAATTAACGGCAGCAGGTAAAGAAGTGATTCTCTCAACCATGACGTTATTAGTTGCTGACTCTGAACTTTCTCAATTAAAAAAAATATGCACCAATGAAAATTATGCCGTTGAAGGCAATGATACATCTGCACTGCATTTATTAGCCGGAAAAACAGGTTATATCGCAGGCCCTCATATCAATATGTATAACGCAGAAACATTAGCGGTATTACATGATGCCGGTGCTAAACGCTGGGTAATGCCTATTGAGCTTTCGGAAAAAACGCTCATCGATTTACAAAACGAAAAACCTGAAGGCATGGAAACCGAAGTGTTTGTTTACGGTAATATCCCGCTCTCTTTTTCTGCGCGCTGTTTTACTGCACGCGCTTTTAATATTCCCAAAGATCAGTGTGAATTTAAATGTGAATTATTTGATGAGGGCATGCCTTTAAATACCCAGGATGAACAAAACCTGTTTTTAATCAACGGCATTCAATTGCAATCAGGCGTGCCGAGTAATTTGTTATCAGTCGTTGATAGACTAAAAGAACTTAAGGTAGATGTATTACGTATTTCACCACAAGATAAAAATATGGATTCAATTATCAATGCCTTTAGAGCAAGTATCGATAATGATACATCTGATATTGAATTACCTGTGCCTGAAGGTGGTTGGTGTAATGGGTACTGGTATGGTCAACCGGGTATTGATTGGAAAAATATATAGCTCACTATAATTACGATAATGTAGGTCGGTTCTCATAGTGCCCCTCTTACAGTAATTATATTAGAGGGTATTAGGCCGACGCCGCGTTATGATAAAAGAAGAATACTGAGTTATTATCAGAATATTTAAAATATGATTTTTTACTGCGCGGTAATTAATAAGTTTGGTTGCTTTAGCGTAGATTGGCGTCGGCCTGAAGACCGACCTACATTTTCAATTCCAGACTATCTACCAATTAATATACGCTCACCTAAACTATGAGCATGTTTACCCAGCTCAAGTTTTTCAACTATCGGGGCAATACGTGTTGCCAGAGACGGGCCTAAAATAGATTTTAAATAAACTGTTGTATCAAAATCCATGGCATCAATCAGGTTCTTAATATACAAACCGTCTTCAGTATTACCTTCAAGGCTTAAGTGACGCGAGAAAAATAAACTATCCGGATCTTCGTTGCGAGTAGCAAGCAATAAAAATGTTTTTAAATCACCCTGAATATGCACATCTGCAACAATATCTGATTGTGTATCATCCACTAATCGATTATTACGAATAATAAACTTCCAGCAATTTTTTGTATCTGTAATCGTCAGTTGCAAGCGTTTACCTTCCATATGATCCAGACGCGAAGTAATCGCCTGACCTTTCATTAAATGGCCACCAAAACGACTGATTAACTTAGTATGAACTTTATCAGGAACAAAACGAAGAAAGTGGCTTAAAGGTTTCAGAGCAAATGACATTTTATTAGTCTCGGTTATATAACTCTGCAAATATAATGCAATAAATGGGTTAACTACATGATCCAGATCAATATCTTCTAAATATCGTTGCCTGCTGACATGGCAAGAGCATTGTTGGCTCCACTGCATTTGAGCCAACCTACGTCTACCACATATTTTAAGTAGGTTGGTTCAAGGAATGAAATGACGGAACCAACAAAGAACTAAATAGAGGTACCGTCAGATAAGAGTATTGTTGGCTCCACTACGTTTGAGCCAACCTACATCTACCGTATATTTTAAGTAGGTGGTTCAAGGAATAAAATGACGGAACCAACAAAGAGCAAAATAGAGGTACCGGCTTAAAGGGGCAACGACTGACAGCCTAAACAACAATACCCCATCCTGCCGGAATATTTATCTTTTACAATATCATCTCCACACTGGTAACAGGGAAGTCCTTTCCTGCGGTATACATTGAATCGATAATCTTCAAACTCTATACCCTGCTTCGCTAATTTTTTCGCACGTGATAATAAATTTGTAATACCCGCAGTTTCATAAGATTGCCGGGTTAGCTGCAGACTATTATGCGTAATCATTACAAGTTGCTGTTCACTAAGTTCACATATACGTGTTTCCGGGTGCAGGCCTGAAATATGTAATATTTCACAACATAAATAATTACCGATACCAGCCAGCACACTTTGATCCTGTAACAAAGTCATCAGGCTGCGCCGTGATTTACGAAACATTAACAGCCGTTGGGCAACCATTTCTTTAGTCGTTGTTGCTGCCAACAATTCCAGTCCTAACTTACTCAAATAAGGATGGTTCTCGACTTCATGCTCTTTTAGAACAGTGATGTCTGAGGCACTATAAAGAAATGCAGCTCCCTGAGGCAGATGAATAGAAAGACGCAACTGACGTTTTATATCAGGAGTTTGTCCATCTGGCGAGATAACCCATTTACCATAAAGCTGGTTGTGACTATAAATCGTATACCCATTCGAAAAGCGGATGAGTATCGCTTTTCCTTTCGCATTAACCTCGATGATCTGATTATTTTTTAGTTTGTTTTGATAATGTTTTAAGTTGTCAAAAGCAAAAAATATTTTAATTACCTTTCCCTGCTCAAGCACTTCTGCAAGCTCATCCCTTGCGCGTTGAATTTCCGGACCTTCTGGCATTGTTTAAACCATCTTTAAAAGTAACAGGGTCAAATGATCTGGAGCAATCCATTTAATCCTAAGTAGTTATATTTATAAAAACTCTATTCTCTCTTCGAGTTTTTTTAATGCTTGTATTGCACAAGCTGCATCTTTATCTCCGCCAGGCGCACCACTCACACCTATTGCACCTAAATTATAACCACCAGAAGTTATTTTTATTCCGCCTTCCATAACAATTAGTCCATCAATATGATTTAACTCCTGACGAATATCAGCACGTGCTTTTTTAAATTGGCCACTATCCGTCCATGCCATTACTGTCATATTGGCTTTTCGTTCTGCAATTTCCAAGGTAAAGCGCGCAGCCAGATCGTCACGTAATACTGCTCGAACTAAACCATGACGATCAACCACCACCGCACTGACATGATAACCATTTTTACGACAAGCCATTACAGACTCATTCGCTATATCACGAGCCAGTTCCATACCGATATTTTTTGTACTAACAACATCTGCTGCATATACAGTAAAACTTAATAATGCAGAAATATAAATTGAAATTATTCTAATCATTTTTATCATTATTCTCATCCTCGTTTTAGAGTTTCACGTTCTTCTCTTACTATTTTTATCAATAACATTTTATTTTGTTCAGGTACGTCTTCAAGCGCCTGAACACGTTCAATATAATTTTTTGTTTTTTCTGCTATTTCATCAATTAAATTT
>DAOVYB010000075.1 GCA_030635835.1 Gammaproteobacteria bacterium | reverse complement strand
CGATAATTACTTAATGTGTCAGCTAAATGGGGTACCAAAGAGCCTCGTTTACCGAATTGTACGAAAAGGTGAGGTCAGAGTGAACAAAGGCCGCATTAAGCCTGAATATCGTCTCAAAGAGGGGGATATGGTACGTATTCCGCCTGTACGCCAAGCCGAGAAAAAAGCACCGGGAAAAGCTTCAGACAAGGTTTTACAGCAGATTGAGTCACGTATTTTATATGAAGATAAGCGCATTTTGATTCTTAATAAGCCTTCAGGCCTTGCCGTTCACGGTGGTAGCGGGCTCAGTTTTGGCCTCATTGAAGCACTACGCGAACTTCGTCCCAATGATAAGAACCTTGAATTAGTCCATCGGCTGGATCGAGATACTTCAGGCTGTCTGATTATTGCCAAAAAACGCAGTGCTTTAAGACGTTTACATGAACAATTGCGAGAAGGCAGCATGGATAAACGTTATATGACCCTATTAAAAGGAAAATGGAAGGGAACCAGTAAGTGGGTAGATGCCCCCTTGTTAAAAAATGTCATTAAATCAGGCGAACGGTTGGTCTTTGTTGATCCAAAAGGCAAAGATGCGCGTACTCAATTTAGTCCGTACTCTGTCGGTGATGAAGCCAGTTTAATGAGCGTAAAACTCGATACTGGCCGTACCCATCAAATTCGTGTGCATGCGCAACATCTTGGTTATCCCATTGCGGGCGATGATAAATATGGTGATGATGAATTTAACCGTCAAATGAAAAGCAAAGGGTTGAAACGTTTGTTTTTACACGCCTTCTCACTAAAGTTTCATTTGCCTGATGTTGAAACGGGGGAAGATGTCCCAATCTATGTAGAAGCTCCACTCGATGAAGCATTAGTTAATGTTTTAAATAAGTTGAATATAGAATTATGAAGTCTGAATTATGAACCACGAAGCTAAATTAATCGTTTTCGATTGGGATGGAACGCTTATGGATTCCGCCGCTCATATTGTTAACTGTTTACAAAATGCAATAACAGAATTGAGTTTAGAGCCAAAGACCAGTGATGAATTAAAAAATATTATTGGACTAGGTCTGCGTGAAGCCTTATTTGCTTTATATCCTCAAGCTACTGATGAAGAATTAACGGCTTTAGTTGATCGTTATCGCAAACATTTTTTTGATCCACAAACGGCTCCTTGTGAATTATTTACAGGTGCGCGTGAACTGGTTGAAGAGTTATATGCAAAAGATTATTTTTTGGCCGTTGCCACAGGCAAGGGACGTAATGGTTTAGATAAAGTATTAAAAGAAACCAGTATGGGAGAGTTTTTCCCCATTACACGTTGCGCAGATGAGACACATTCAAAACCACATCCACAAATGATGTTGGATATTATTGATTACTATGGCATCGAAGCAAATGAAGCGATTATGGTTGGCGATACCGAATATGATTTACAAATGGCCAGTAATGCCGCTGCGCATTCTGTTGCTGTAACCTATGGTGTACATGAAAAACAGCGGTTATTAGATTGCAAACCATTAACTTGTTTAGATAGTATTAACGACTTGCATCAATGGCTTTTGAATTAGTTTAATTAACACCTGTCATTGCGAGCGCAGCGAAGCAATCTCCTGAATAATGTGCTACCTATTATGAGATTGCCGCAGTCACTTTGTTCTCTCGCAATGACAGGGTTCATTTAGTTTTGTTGATACTTAATTTGTGAACTGGTATCTCTTAATTAGTATTTTATACAAAGGAAAACTCATCATGACCGATGAAACAAAAAACAAAGAAGAATGGCAAGCAGATGTTATTAGTAAACTTGCTTTTGCTGCAGTAGACGAACAACGCCGGGCTCGTAGATGGGGTATATTCTTCAAAGCCCTTTTCTTTGTTTATATATTGGTTATTTTGATTGCTGCATTTTCATCACCGGATGGAAGTCGTAAATTAGGCAAAGCAAGCGAACATACAGCACTAGTTGAGGTGCAGGGTGTTATAGCCGCGGGAGCAGAGGCCGGTGCAGATAATATTATTCAAGGTTTGCGTGCGGCGTTTAAAGAACCAAAAGCAAAAGCAGTTATTTTACGTATTAATAGCCCGGGTGGCAGTCCGGTTCAGGCGGGTTATGTTTATGATGAAATTAAACGCTTACGTAAAAAACACAAAGATAAAAAACTGTATGCCGTTATTTCTGATATGTGTGCATCCGGTGGTTATTATATTGCGGTAGCTGCAGATGAAATTTACGCAGATAAAGCAAGCATGGTTGGTTCAATCGGTGTATTAATGAATAGTTTTGGTTTTACCAAGGCTATGAAAAATTTAGGTATTGAACGCCGTTTATATACGGCAGGAAAAAGCAAAGGTTTTCTTGACCCTTTCTCTGAGGTTAAAGCATCAGATAAAGCCCACATAGAAACCTTACTGGGCACAATACATAAACAATTTATTGATACTGTTAAAGAAGGACGCGGCAAACGTCTCGTAGACGATGAACAGTTATTTACAGGTTTGATTTGGACAGGCGAAGAAAGTGTTGCGCTTGGTTTAACTGATGGGTTGGGGAGTAGTAGTTTTGTTGCACGAGAAATAATTGAAGCAGAAACAATTATTGATTACACACCACGGCCTAACTACCTGGATCGTTTTGCTGATCGCTTAGGGGTTGCTATGGCCAGTATTTTTGAACGTAGTTTTAATTTACAATAAATCAAAGTCAAAAGATAAGATCCAACGCAAAGGCGCAAAGGCGCAAAGAAACGCAAAGGAAAATCAAAAAAAGAGATTTAGGTTTTGTAGATTGGGCTTTAGCTAATGCGGTGATTAAAATTGAATATTGATTTTATTATTTTGCATTTTTAATTATATAAAACTTTGCGAACCTTTGCGTTGAATCTGTTGACTTTGACTTAAAATAAATCTATATCGCCAGCAGCGTCTTCATCGGTACTTTCAAAACGTTTTTTCTCATCAGCAAGTTTGCTTAATAAATCAAGAAGATCAACACTGGCTGTTTCCGCACACTGCATATCTAATAATAATTGTTCTTGTAACTCAACACTATTTTTCCAGTCACCTTTAAGCATATTAGTCATCACATTTACATATAAATGAATAGCACTATTCGGTGAGTTTATTTGAGAAAAGCTGGGTAAATGACTGTATATTTGGCCACCGTCAGCAGATGTTAGCCATTGTCCAAAACTCGATTCCGTTTCTTCTACTGCAACACTACGGGCTTCTTCTGAATCAGCCCCAACCTCTATAGCCCGATAGGCACGTTGCATATATATGATATGATCAATTTTTGCTAGTGTTAAAGCACTGATCATACGTGAATGCGCAATTGATTCCGATGTGCGCTGTGCAACATCAGAGAACTCACTAAAGTTTTGATCAAATTCAGTTACCAACTGATGTGAAACACTACTGTATTCTTCAATACGTGCAGACTCTGCTAAAATATTATTGCTGGCATCAACAACATTACTAATAATGCTTGTGATTTTTGCAGTTGCGTTTTTTGTATTGTCGGCTAATGAACGAATTTCATCTGCAACCACAGCAAAGCCACGTCCAAATTCTCCTGCTCGTGCCGCTTCTATGGCTGCATTTAAAGCAAGAAGGTTAGTTTGATCAGCAATACCTGCAATAAAAGAAATAATATCGGATATTTCATTGCTACTTTCATCAAGTTTAACGGATGAGCTTTTTAAATCAGAAATTCGGGTAACAATTTGTGATGTATTTTCAATAACCTTGTTTACAGATTGTTTACTTGCCTGGGCACTATTCGCTGCATTTTTTGTCGCTACTTCAACAGTCGTAAGTTCATTATTTACAATAGCAATATCATTTTGATTTATTTCAAGGTTTTGCAGTAAATGGGATGTTTTTAAACTACTTAGTTCTGAAAATAAATTACTGATATTTTGTTGCACATGTCTTTGTTTCATTACCTCAAGTGAAAAGTTTATAGTATTTAAAGTGGTGTTAAATATACCTTTCATGCCTTTGGTAAAGGTATTCCGATAAAAAATACGTTGTTGTGCAGTATTGGAAGTGGTTCTTACCTCACGAACAAACGTTTCAACTTGATCCATTGCCGTATTTAAATTATCAATGGTTTCCTGAGATACAGCATCACCTTTATAATGAGTTATTCGGTAGTCAAGTTTGCCATTTGCCAGGTTCTGAGCAAGTTTGTTGACATCTTTATGTCTGGATGTGTGCTGTAATAATTTAAGTTGATCTTTTATTGTTACGAAAGCAACTAGCAAAGCAATAATAATAAATAATAAATCAAAGCCGTAAGTTAGCAATACATAGCCAAGTACAGCCATGATTACTGCAAGACGTAATATCACAACCCGGGATTTAAATAGTAAGGATAAATTCATCATATCCTTTTTCTCTGCCATTCAATACCGTGTTTAATTTATAGAGAGAGTTATCAATCGCCTCTTTAGCAGATGATTGTTGCTCAATCTCTAATAAATCAACATAAAGGTTTTTAATGTAATTCAGTTTTTCGGCATCAGGTTTGCGTCTAACAGAGTAATAACCCAATAATTCATTATCAGAGGAAAAGCTGGGAGCCACATTAGCAAAAACCCAATAATAACTACCATCTTTGGTTAAATTTTTAATATAACCATTGAATTCACGGTTGTTTCCTATTGTTTCCCACAGCAATTTGAAAATCACGCGGGGCATATCCGAGTGGCGAATAATATTGTGCTGTTGCCCTAATAATTCTGACTCCTTATATCCCGAATATTTAATAAACAAAGGATTAACATAGGTTAAAATGCCTTTTGTATTGGTTTTTGAGGAAATAAAGCCATCATCAGGCATGACCAATTCATGATCTGTAGGTGTGATTGTATTTTTCATATTTTACTTTGTACGTCGCTACTGAATATATTAGCGACCAAAGTGGAGAAATATTTAGTCTTAAATGCAAATTAATTGCTTATAAAACCAATAGTTTAGTTGTGAATAATAGATGAAATATTTCAGATAATAGCTAACCAAAGTACAGTTTGGTTTGGAATAAAGTTAATAAATTCTATAGCGTTACAGGATTAGTTGTTTTTGTTATAAAATTGAAAAATTTTCTTGTTCTAACATTTTCACTAAACGAATCAAAGGTAACCCCATCAGTGTATTAGGGTCTTCACCTATCAGTTTTTCGAATAAAACAATACCCAGTGCTTCAGACTTAAAGCTACCTGCGCAATTATAAGGTTCTTCTTTTCTTAAGTAGCTTTCAATTTGTTGTTGGTTAAGTTGACGGAACACGACATCAAAGGGAACAACCTCAGATTGGTATTTTTGTGTTGTTGAATTATACAAACAAAGCCCGCTATAAAATGTCACAGTTTTGCCTGATGCGTTTTGTAATTGTTTAACTGCATTTTCATGTGTATGCGGTTTACCTATAATCTCACCGTTTATTACTGAAACCTGATCAGAACCAATTACCAGGGCACCACTGACTTTGTCTGCAATCGCTTTAGCTTTGGCAATTGATAAACGTTCAACAAGTTGTTGAGGTGTTTCATTTTTTAAAGCAGTTTCATCTGTTTCAGGTGAAGCGGTATCAAAATCAACACCGAGCTTATCTAAAATGGCTTTTCGAAAAGGGGAGGTTGAGGCGAGTATAAGTTTCATAGTCACATTATTTATATTTTAAAAATAAGATTATAAACAATTACGATAAAGACACAAAGAAGATTGCAGTCATTGCGAGGAAACAAAGTGACCGCGGCAATCTCATGCAGCTACAGGTATAACCATGAGATTGCCGCGTCAGAGCTGAAAAATACTTTTCAGCTCTTTCTCGCAATGACAGGAAGGAAACTAACTTTGGATTTCAACTAACGTTTCATCTGGCGTTACACTATCACCTTTAACCACATGAATAGCTGTAATAGCTCCTGATACAGCAGCCTGAATTTCAGTTTCCATTTTCATCGCTTCAGTTATTAATACAGGATCACCTGCTTTTATGTTATCGCCTACATTAACCAAAACTTCGACAATTACTCCGGGCATGGATGTAGTGACATGTCCTGGTTCTGTTGCACGAGGACGTTTACCACCAGAAGATGTTTTGCGCGGTTGTCCTTCAGCTTCATCAAGATCAATTTCACTTAATGTTTCTACCATGATTTCTTCAGGTACACCGTCAATACTTAAATAATAAGGACGCATATCGTGTGTACGATGGCCTGCACCAGTTAACCCTACATGATAAGTTTCACCATGAATGGTGACATTAAATTCTGTTGCAGCATGATGACCATCGCTATCCATGTTTGCCGGTTCAAGTGCTTCTGGAATGAGTTTTCCTGCATCACGTTCTTCTAAAAATGACCGCCCTATATCAGGGAACATGGCATAGGTTAAAACATCATCTTCATTATGTGCGAGTGTTCCAATTTCTTTGCGTAACTTATCCATTTCGTCGTTCAGTAAATCAGCTGGTCGACATTCAATGACATCCTCATTACCAATGGCCATATGCCTGACTTGTGGGCTGATTTGTCCCGGCGCTTTACCATAGCGACCTTGCAGGTAGAGTTTTACTTCATTGGTAATTGTTTTATAACGTTCTCCACTCAGAACATTTAATACCGCTTGTGTACCGACTATTTGTGAAGTGGGCGTAACCAGGGGAGGATTGCCTAACTCTTTTCGTACTAGTGGAATTTCTTCTAACACGTCATTCATACGTGATAGTGCACCTTGTTCTTTAAGCTGG
>DAOVYB010000012.1 GCA_030635835.1 Gammaproteobacteria bacterium | reverse complement strand
GTGGCGCCTTATCAAGTGCTATCTCTCCTTCATCAATAAGTTTTTTAATTTGCCGTTCGACATGTCCCATTAACATTTTGACAGCAACACTGGTATCAACGCCCTCATCTTTTAAACTTTCGACTAATCCATTTGCTATCCAGAAGACGCGTCTTGCCTCATCAGACTCTGAGGATTGAGTTAACTCAGTAATAACATCTGAAATTTTTTGTAAACCTTCTTTCGGATTTTTATTCTGGAACCATGACAATAAACCAAGGTGGTATTTGTGACGCAACTTACGCGCAAGAGCTGCTAAACCACCACCTTCGCCACTGCTAACAGTAAACTCGACAGCTGGTGCTTCAACACTTAGGTCGGGGGTAAAGAGTGCGCCTTCACTCAGCAAGGCTTCATTTCTTGCTGCACGTATATCATTAAGTAAGGGTAATAAAACGACAGGCATATCCGCATTGCCTGCTAACAAGTGCTCAAGATAATCCGGCACTTGTAAAATACCACTCATTAATGTTTCGTAAGCATCATCTTTATTATTTACTTTGTCATCAAATATCGCTTGCGAGAGTTTTTCCATTTCCTCGATAGCTAATGCTGCACCATGCAATTCCACCATTTGCAGGGTTCCATGAACCTGATGCAAATAGTTAATGCAAAAACGCATTTGCGATTCATCTGCGGTATCTTCTACATAGGCTTCGAGTGAAGTCTGCGCCTGCTTTAAGGTTTCATCTATTTCTGATTTAACCCATTTCAGTGTGTTTGTATCGACATTACTCATGCGTCATACCCCGGCTTTTGCTTGCTTTCAAGCTGAGTATGATTACGCTGAAAAGCCAACACACCGTCATATTGCACAGAGTTTATTTCTGACTGCTGCCAACCCGTTATTTCACCAGCACCTAAGATCAGAAATCCTCCCGGTAAAAGATGCTTAACAAGTTGATTTAATATTGTAATACGCGTTTCACGTTTAAAATAAATAAGCACATTCTGACAAATAATAATGTTCATTTTGCCAACTGAACTACTATCAATATCTAATAAGTTGAGTCGATTAAAACAAATTCGTTTACGTAAAGAGTTGTTAACAAGAAAATGATTTTCATCAACTTTTTCTAAATAGTTGTCAATGTATTCATTTGGTACATTGGTGAATCTATTTTTATGATAGATAGCCTTTTTGCCCATAGCTAAAGCATCATGACTAATGTCGGAGGCAGTAACAGCCAAATAACATTTTTCATTTTTGTCAGTTATATATTTATCTATATACATCATTAAGCTATAAGGCTCTTCACCTGTTGCGCAACCAACACTCCAGATATGAATATTGGAATCATTTTTTTCAAAGTTAATCTTTTCAAGATAAGCCTGTTTAATAAAAGACAGTGTCTGAGTATCACGAAAAAAACGCGTTTCATGTACGGTAAGTCTGTCTACCAGCGTTTCCCATTCAACACGCCCGACTTTGCCGTGCGTTATATAGGCAAAATAACTTTTATACTCATGTATACCCAGTTCCTGCATTCGAATAGAAAGCTTTGATAACAGAAAACTTCTGCGTAACTCAGGCAAAGTTATACCTGTTCGCTCTTCAAGCAAATTTATCCACAAAGCATACTCCGCATCACTCATCGGCATAATTTCATTCAACTGCCATTGAGTTTGCGACACTTTACTCTCCTGAGCGTGAATCACTTAACAGGTTCTCTTATCTAAATCCGTAAAAAGCTGAAAGCCAGAAGCCAGCACCTTATAAACGGAAACCTGCAACAGAGTTACGTAATTCATTCGCTAACTCAGCAAGATTACCGATTGAAGCCGCTGTTTCATTAGTACCCGCTGAAGTCTGTGTTGTTATTTCCTGAATTACATTCATGGTGTCAGAAATATTAATCGCGGCACTGGCTTGTTGTTTTGCAGAATCTGAAATGGTTCGAATCAGTTCGGCTAAATGCGTTGATACACTTTCGATTTCTTCAAGTGATTGACCCGCATCCTGCGCCAGTTGCGCACCGGATACTACCTCTGATGTACTTTGTTCCATTGAAGCTACCGCTTCGTTGGTATCGGTTTGGATTGCTTTTACCAGCGCTTCGATTTGTCGTGTCGCATCAGCTGAACGTTCCGCAAGTCGCTGTACCTCATCCGCAACAACCGCGAAACCACGACCGGCTTCACCCGCCATGGCCGCCTGAATGGCTGCGTTTAATGCCAGGATGTTGGTTTGTTCCGCGATGTCATTGATCAGTTCAACGATATCACCGATTTCCTGAGATGATTCACCAAGACGTTTAATACGTTTTGATGTTTCCTGAATTTGCTCACGGATGGTATCCATACCGTTAATGGTTTTTTGTACCGCGTCTGCACCTTTGTTTGCGATACCAACCGATTTATCTGCTTCATCAGCCAGCTCGCCGGCATGATTTGATACCGCTTCAATCGATACCGCCATTTCGTTGATCGCCGCACTGGCACCGGTAATTTGTTGTGCCTGGTGATCAGAAGCTTCTGCCAGATGAATCGCTGTTGCCTGTGTTTGTTGTGCTGCCGAGGATACTTGTTGAGTTGTATCATTGATCGATCGTACCAGTGATCGTAATGCATCGATGGTGTAGTTAATTGAATCTGCGATTGCGCCCGTGATATCTTCGGTTACTGTTGCGCTTACCGTTAAATCGCCGTCAGCCAGGTTACCCATTTCATCCAGCAATCGTAAAATCGATTCCTGGTTTCGGGTATTGGTTTCCTGTACCGAGACACGCGACAACTCTGTTTCTTTTAACTGTTTCTTAGAGTCACGGAAATATAATAACGCTAACAGTACAATCAACACGAGTGAGACGATTACTGAAAATGTTACCGCCGTTTGCGCAAAACGATTACGGAATGATTCCTGATAAGCCGCAGACATTTTTTCAATGTTTGTTAACAAACTTGCTGATGTCACAAGTATACTTTCTGCCGCATCTGATACCTGAAACATTTCCGGTGAACGTTCTAAAATGGCACCTACCTGGTTACGCAGCTCTTTAAATAAAGCACGTACCGCTTTAAGTTTTTCACGTGATTCCGGGTGAGTAATTCGTTTAATCCCCAGGTTACGATTACCACGTAACATATCTTCTACAACTCGACCAAATAATGCCGCATCCCGTCCAAACCGATCGGCTGCTGTAATCGCTTCTTCACCACCGTCTAATACACGGTTAACATTACTGGAAATACGTTGAGTTAACATCAACTGACGTGTTGCGATATAAATCTGATCAGGTGGCGCACCCTGTTCCGCCATAATCGTTACAACGTCATCAGATACCGCAAGTAAGTTAGGAATTTGCTCATTGATGGTACCAATTAATGACCGCATGTTGGCGACTACATCACGACGTTTAAGAATAACGTCAATATTCTTTTTATATTTACGCCAGATATCATCCAGCTCAACCATCATACCAAGACCAGAAGCACTAATAATATGCCATTCCAGCGTTTCATCAAATTCATTACGACTTTTTTGTAATGGAGGGAAAGCCTTGATATCACCACGAGCAGCCTGTGATGCAAGTTTTGCTAACTGTTGTGAGAGTACGCGTTGGTCACCAATTCGGGTGATGTATTCACGATCTTTTGCTTCCTGAATAACAATAAAGCTATAGGACACACCCATAACAATAATTGCTGATATAAGCATAACAATTAAATACACCATTAATCGACCTGAACTGATACCAGAAAATAGGCCTTTGCTACTGAGCTTCATGATTAACTCCTAACCATCGAGAAAATTATTTTGTTTCTAAACAAATACTAAACTACAGTTTTTTCTTACTTTTATATTCTGAATCCCGTAGTAACCCTTAAAACAATACAGCTAAAATATATTGCCTGTTACTTTCACATTTCTATCCAGCACTGCGTACAGCAACTTCTAAAAAGCAGGGATCTGCTGCTAAATTATCCATATCAAAAATACCCCAATGCACACTTCCTTTACGAAAAGCACCTTGCAAATATTTTTTTAAATTTTCTGAAACCTCAGGTACATCTGCAGTCCGTTCTTCTTCAAAGAAATGGCGCATACCAAACACTTCATCAACCATTAAACCTGAAACCAGCTCACCTTTTTTAATTAAGATAACCCGTGTTTTACGTCCGGCATGTATTGCTTCACCATCAATAAAATCCCGTAAATCCAGAATGGGTAACAACATACCGCGAATATTAGCGATACCTTTAACCCATGAAAGCGCGCTTGGAACTCGCGTCATTTCAGGTGAAACCAGAATCTCATCAACCTCTTCTAATTTTGATAATAAATAAATATTACCAAGCCTGAACCCTACTCCAGACCAGGTTTTTCTCACCTCAACCTGCTGTGGCAAACCTAAGGCTTTTGAGCGACTTCGGTTCTCAATATCCTGAAGTAATGCAAAAGATTTAGAAGCAGTAGCCATAAATACAGGTAACCTTTACTTATAAAATAGTGCTAAGTTTTTCGAGTAAAATTGCTTCATCAACCGGTTTCGTAATGTAGTCTTTTGCTCCCTGGCGCAAGCCCCACATTTTATCGGTCTCCTGATCTTTTGTTGTCACGATAATAATGGGAATATTCTCAGTTTCCGGCGCTTTACTTAATGCTCGTGTTGCCTGAAAACCATTCATACCCGGCATAACCACATCCATTAAAACAAGATCAGGTTTTTTTGCGGTTATTTGCTCAATACCTGCTTCAGCATTATCTACTGACTCTACTGTGTGGCCATTTTTCTCAAGCATTGCAGTGAGAACATGGACTTCTGTTGGTGAGTCATCCACGATAAATATATTAGCCATTTATTTTCTCCTGATTCCTAAATATTGTGACTTAGCTTTGAACATTTATAGTTAAACGTTAAATAAATAACGATTTTCCGGTTATTTTGTATTAATCCAGTACAAGCTGTTGAATTGCACTCAATAGCTCATCTTTAGTAAAGGGTTTTGTCAGATATTGTTCTGAGCCCACGATACGACCGCGAGCACGGTCAAAAAGACCATCTTTGCTCGATAACATCACGACCGGCGTATTTTTAAATACTTTATTATTTTTTATCAGTGCGGTGGTTTGATAACCATCAAGGCGCGGCATCATAATATCAACGAATATAATATCCGGTTTATGATCGGTAATTTTTGAAAGTGCTTCAAAACCATCTGTTGCGGTAAATACCTCGCAACCGGCTTTTTTTAATAGTGTTTCAGCAGTTCGACGAATAGTCTTACTGTCATCAATCACCATCACTTTCAGATCTTGAAATCCATCACTCATTATTTGTTCTGCCAACATCCTAATATGTACCTAACCATATGATTTCATTAGTTTTCATATATTTTTTCGAAAATATGCAAACCATGTCACATTAGGTTAATATATTTAACACAGATTTTAAATATATTCCATAAGTATTTATAATCTATAGAATATTTTGCTTTTCAGCTTCTTTTGTCCAAATCTAAATAAGACACATTAATAATCTGTATTCTAACTCAAAATATAAACATAAATACCTGCCAAATTGAGAATAGCGAGACATGGCCGGTTAATTATTATTATGAGCATCCATTCTAAATTATCGGCAAGCGTATAACCAACTTAAAAAAATATCACCATGACCTGATGCTAAACTAGCGGTATAGTGCGCTATGAAAGTATTCCTTAACCAATAAAACTGAAAAATTAGCATATGTCATTAAAAATTGGCGTTGTGATGGACCCTATCGAGGGCATCAACTACAAAAAAGACAGCACTTTAGCCATGTTGCTCGAAGCACAATCTCGTGGCTGGCAGCTTTACTATATGGAACAGGCCGATCTCTATATCGAGCATGATATTGCTCGCGCAAAAATGAAACCATTAAAAGTTTTTACCGATGCGAACAACTGGTATCAATTAAGCTCTGCAGAAGATCTACAGCTTGATTCTCTCGATGCTATTTTAATGAGAAAAGATCCCCCTTTTGATATGAACTATATATATAGTACGTATATTCTTGAAAAGGCTGAAGAAAAGGGCACTTTAATTATCAACAAGGCGCAAAGTCTGCGTGATGCCAACGAAAAACTGTTCACCAATAATTTTTCTCAGTGTATGCCTCCTACTTTAGTTTCTTCTCAGGCCGAACATATCCATGCTTTTTACCAGGAACATAAAGATATCATTCTCAAGCCATTAGATGGCATGGGCGGAGCTTCTGTTTTTCGTATTAAAGAAGGTGACGCAAACCTCAGTGTAATTATTGAAACGCTCACAGAACATGGCACAAAACTCACCATGGCTCAGCGTTTTATCCCTGAAATCACACAGGGCGATAAACGCATTCTGTTAGTCAATGGTGAAGCTGTTCCTTATGCATTAGCCCGTATTCCGGCTAAAGGTGAAACTCGGGGCAACCTTGCCGCAGGTGGAGAAGGTGTCGGGGTTGAACTGAGCGATCGGGATCGCTGGATTTGTGATCAGGTTGCACCACTATTAAAAGCCAAGGGTTTAATTTTTGTTGGTATTGATGTTATTGGTGATTACCTGACTGAAGTGAATGTCACCAGTCCAACCTGTATTCGCGAACTCGATGAACAATATGATCTTAATATTAGTGCGATGTTGATGGACTGGATTGCAGAGCAAAAGTGTTAATCCAAAAGAATAAAAATATATCAGGGTATGTGATGTCTCACTTTTATTTAAATCGATTTTTAACCTTATTCACTTTAATTATCTTTGTTGGCCTTAGCAGTGCTTGCCAAAAGAAACTCGGCGAACATCATGATAGTTTTTTAGTTTTTGGCACAATTGTTAATGTCACCTTGCTTAATGTTGATGATAAGACGGCAAAAGAATCTTTTCGTTACATCCGTGAAGATCTTAAAATCATGCATCAGGTCTGGCACCCCTGGGAACCAGGCTCGTTAACGCGAGTGAATAAATTACTGGAACACACCGTTGAGTTTTCCGCTTCACCAAGCGTGTTAGAACTTGTTCTTGTTGCCAAAGATTTGGCGATAAAAAGTCAGCATTTATTTAATCCTGCCATTGGTAAACTCATTGCTTTATGGGGTTTTCACAGCCACAAACATCCTGAAATTTCACCTTCCGATAAAGCAATCAAAAAACTGGTAAAACAAAATCCAACACTGGAAAATATAAAAATCAATGGCATTCGGATGAGTAATAATAATGCTGCAGTAAAAATTGATCTAGGGGGTGTAGCCAAAGGTTTTGCGATTGATCGTTTACTCCGCTATCTGAAAAAACAAGGCATCCACAATGCACTGATTGATACCGGTGGAGATCTTAAAGTTATTGGTAAACATGACAATCGCCCATGGAAAATTGCTATTCGTGATCCACGAAAAAAATCGAAGAATGAACAAGGCATCGTCGCGTCACTTGATCTTAATGATAATGAAGCCGCATTTACTTCTGGAGACTATGAACGTTACTTTAAAAATAAAGGAAATAAAAATCAGGACGAGCACCTCCATCATATTATTGATCCGCGAACAGGTTATCCGGCCAAAGGAACCCAATCAGTTACCGTATTACATCAAGATGCGGCAACAGCAGATGCGGCAGCCACAGCACTTTTTATCGCCGGACCAAAAAAGTGGCTTGAAATTGCAAAATCAATGAATATTAAATATGTATTACTCATTGATGAAGATGGAAAAATACATATTTCTTCAGCCATGTTTAAACGCATCAAACTTGAACAGGCTCGTGAAATCGTTGAACATGTAAACTTATAATTAAGTGCAAGACACTAACTATAGCAATTAAAACCAGCACAATTAAAACCAGGGTAACTAAAAATTAAACCATGAATATGAATAGCCAGACAATCAATCCAGTCGCTGTTACACAAAGTGACCGTATGAGTTTGACGATTTTTTTCGCTTTAGCTATTCATGCAATATTAATTTTAGGGATTAGTTTTGATTTAATTGACAACAATAATGATGTCATCACAACTATGGAAGTAACGCTTGTTCATCAACGCTCAACTGAAGAACCTGAAGAAGCAGATTATCTGGCTCAAGCCAATCAGCTAGGTGGTGGTACCCAGCAAAATAAAAGCCGGCCCAGCAGTCCTTTTTCTAATGACACTCCTACGCCTGAAGAAGGTTTTGCTCCTAATAGTCGTCAAGCAATGACCCCACCTCATATCACTGAAGCTAAAAAACAAACTGAAATTATGAGCGTTGATCAATCTAACCAGCGTATTAATAATCAAAAGTTAAAAGAAGAGTCTGAAATCGCCACAAAGAGTTTAACCGCGGCACAACTTTTTGAGCGCAGCAAACAAATTGCAAAATTAAGTGCGGAAATTAATAAATTAAAAGAAGCCTACCAGCAGACACCAAAACATACATGGGTTCACGGAGCAAATGCGAAAAAATATCGCTTTGCCAGTTATATGGATGCATGGCGCGCCAAAGTTGAACGTATTGGAAATCTTAATTACCCCGCGATGGTAACCCGAAAAAAAATTACTGGAAGTTTATTACTTGATGTTGCGATTAATCCGGATGGCAGTATTCATTCTGCACGTATCACACGCTCCTCCGGCTATCGTGAACTGGATCAGGCCGCATTGCGTATTGTAAACATGTCCGCTCCATTCCCACCGTTAACCAAAGACATTCTTAAAGATACTGATGTCTTACATATTCCGCGTGTATGGCGTTTTCAACAGGGCAGCCATTTACAAACCTCTATTAAATAATAGTAATTTCAGAAGATAGAGATTTAACGCTAAGAAGAAATAAACTTCTGGGTAGTACCTCTTTATTAGCACTAAGAATATAACAAGCACTATCTTTACTTTGCGTCCTCCGCGCCTTTGCGCTCTTTGCGTTAATATTTACGACCTATAAAATATTGTTATCCAGATTTATCACTTGCTATAAGGCGTTCTCTCATCAATACTTTAGACATCATGACACAACAACAAATATCAGATCGGTTTTCACTTACAAATCATTTCATTATTGCGATGCCAAGCTTGAATGATCCTAACTTTGAAAAGAGTGTCAGTTATATTTGTGAACATAATGATGAAGGTGCAATGGGCATTGTTATCAACCGTCCATCTGAGCTCAGATTTGCCGATCTCTGTGAACAGCTCGAAATTAAAATTACCGATACTGATACCAGCAATTATCCTATTTTTTATGGTGGCCCGGTTGAAACCGAACGAGGTTTTATTTTGCATAGCCCGCTTGGCGAATGGGAAAGCACGCTTGAAGTAACAAAAGATATTGGCTTAACCATGTCGCAGGATATTATTCAGGCAATTGCAGAAGGATATGATTCTAACAATACACCACCCGAACATTTTATTTTCACGCTCGGCTATGCCGGCTGGAGTGAAGATCAAATAGAAGATGAGATATCAGAAAATGTCTGGCTAAATGTTCCTGCAAGTCAGCATATATTATTCGAAACACCGACAGAACAATGCTGGACAGCAGCCGCGGCAACGTTAGGGATTAACTTACAACAACTCTCAACTGATATTGGACATGGCTAATAAATCTAAAGGGCAGCGTACTTTACTTGGTTTTGATTTTGGCACTAAACGCATCGGTATCGCTATTGCACAAGAGGTAACCGGAACAGCCAATCCTCTTACCACAATAAACGCCGTTAAACACAAGCCGGACTGGGATAGTATTTCAAAAATTATTGCCGAATGGCAACCTGATCTACTGGTAGTCGGCTTACCTTTACATATGGATGGTACTGAGCAGGAAATGACTCAGGCTGCAAGACGATTTTCTAACCAGTTAAACGGACGCTATCAAATCCCCATCGCGCTGATGGATGAACGATTAAGCTCAAATGAAGCAGAAAGCATCTTAAATGAGCGAAATGAACAATCCGGCTCTGCTTCAGTATTCCGCGGTTCTCTATTTCGTGATTCTATGTTCCCAGACAAGGCACAAATTGATATGATATCGGCGCAGCTCATCCTTCAAAGCTGGATGTCGCAACAAAAAGATGAAATAACAAACAACGGATAAATAACGCATAATGACAGAGCGTCCGGAAAACCAAGAGCTCGATACCCCCGTCCTTCTGGATACATTATCCAGCGATTTAAATAATCTATTACAAGACCGCGATATTACGAATCCAATTATGATTGGAATTCATTCCGGTGGTGCATGGGTAGCTGAACAATTACATAAAAAACTGAATATTAACTTACCTCTGGGTACGCTAAATATTACCTTTTATCGCGATGACTTCACTCGCATCGGTATGCACCCACAGGTGCAACCATCTATTCTGCCTTTTAATGTCGATGACCAGCATATAATTTTAGTCGATGATGTTCTTCACACCGGTCGCACCATTCGAGCGGCATTAAATGAAATTTTTGATTATGGCCGACCTGCATCGGTGATGCTTGCTGTCCTTGTTGAGCGTGACTGTCGCGAACTGCCTATTTCTGCCGATGTTGCCGCAACACGCATTCAGTTAAAGCAAAATCAACACATTAAACTTAACCGTGATGAAAACAATCATGAGCTATTAACCCTCTCAATTGAGGAGGGCAAATGAAGCACCACGATATTCAATTAGACAAAGATGGCATGCTGCGCCATTTCCTGACCATTGAAGGTCTGAAAAAACAAATGCTGCTGGATATTTTAGATAATGCAGAAAATTTTTCTTCTGTCAGTAATCGACAAGTGAAGAAAGTCCCTCTGTTAAGAGGCAAAACCATTGCGAATTTATTTTTTGAAGCCAGTACCCGAACACGTACTACTTTTGAACTTGCCGCTAAACGTTTATCGGCTGATGTATTAAATATTAATATTAATACTTCAGCGACCAGCAAAGGCGAAAGCCTGCTCGACATGTTACACAACCTCGAATCCATGCAGGTTGATATGTTTGTTGTCAGGCATAACAGCAGTGGTGCTGCACATTTCATTGCTCAACATGTTGCACCACACATTAGTGTGATTAATGCCGGTGATGGCAGTCATGCCCATCCAACACAAGCCATGCTGGATATGTTTACTATCCGCCGCCATAAACAGGATTTTACTAAACTGACCGTTGCTATTGTCGGTGACATCATGCACTCACGCGTTGCCCGCTCGCAAATACATGCATTAAACACGCTCGGCGTGCCTGAGATTAGAGTCATTGGCCCACAAACCATTATACCAAAAGAAGCAGCTCATCTTGGCGTACATGTATACCATGACATGCATCAGGGTTTACAAAATGCAGATGTTGTCATCATGTTAAGGCTGCAACGTGAACGTATGGAAGGTGCTTTATTACCGAGTGAACATGAATATTTCCACATGTATGGATTAACAGAAGAAAAATTAAAACATGCAAAATCTGATGCCATTGTCATGCACCCCGGCCCGATTAACCGTGGAGTTGAAATCGAATCCAGTGTTGCCGATGGCCCACAGTCTGTCATTTTAGAACAAGTCACACATGGTATATCTGTGCGTATGGCAGTGATGTCTATGGCGCTTGGTAGAGCTTCTCTTGGCCAACCATCACTTGCTGATGGTCAAGATCGGGTGCAAAGCTAATGCGTATTAAAATAAGCAATGGTTTAGTTATTGATCCCGCTAACAACATTGAAGCAAAACACGATATTTATATTTCTGAAGGTCGCATTGCTGCTATTGGAAAACAACCCGATGGTTTTACACTCGATCAAACTATTGATGCCACCGATTGCCATGTTATTCCTGGTCTCGTGGATTTACGTGCACGCTTAAGAGAACCGGGGTTAGAAAATAAAGGCACTATTGCATCTGAAACCCGAGCTGCGGCAGCGAGTGGCATTACAACATTATGTATTCCACCAGATACCAACCCGGTAATTGATACGACTTCAGTCATTGAGCTCATTCACCAGCGTGCTAATGAAGCAGGCCATGCAAAGCTGGTCACGCTTGGTGCGCTCACCGCCGGCCTTAAAGGTAAACAACTGAGCGAAATGGCTCTGCTCAAAAAATTTGGTAATTGTGTTGGTGTCAGCAATGCAATGTTTCCTGTTACTAATAATCTTATTATGCGCCGTGCAATGGAATACGCCGCAAGTTGCGGGCTAACCATTTTCTTACATGCAGAAGACGAAGGACTTGCCGGCAATGGTTGCGCACATGAGGGGGCGATTAGTACCCGTCTTGGCTTACCCGGGATTCCTGAGACGGCCGAAACCAATGCCATTTCACGCGATTTATTACTGATTGAACAAACAGGTGTGCGCGCCCATTTTTGCCATGTCTCCAGTGCCCGAGCTGTCCAAATGATAGCTCGTGCCCAGTATGATGGTTTACCGGTTACGGCTGATGTCACTGCACATCATTTACATCTGACCGAAATGGACATTGGTTATTTTGATAGTAACTGCCATGTACGCCCACCCTTACGCACACAGCGTGACCGGGAAGCACTGGTTGATGCACTGGCAACAAGCAATCTCAATGCCATTTGTTCAGATCATGAACCCCATGATGCCGATGCCAAACTTGCCCCCTTTAGCGAAACTGAAGCAGGAATCAGTTCACTAGAAACATTATTACCCTTAGCCTTACGTTTAACAGATGAACTCTCACTCAGTGATGTGATTAATCGACTCACCTCACAACCAGCAAAAATACTGGGCATTGATGCAGGTACATTATCCGTTGGAGAAAAAGCCGATATCTGTATCTATAATCCGCAAACCAACTGGATCATGGAAACGGATAACATGATGAGTGCAGGTAAAAATACACCTTTCGCTGGCTGGGAGTTTAAAGGTAAAGTCATGCACACATTATTAAACGGCAAAGTCGTTTACTCAGCTCACGAATGCTGCGAAGCTAGGTAACGGCGTTTACCCTCCATTAATATTTGATGTGGGGGGCACGACGAAAAACTAACTCAAAATGCTCATGTACTAATCGTACACTCCGCTTTTTCGTTAGTTTTTGCCTTGTTTTCTAACTTCTCGCTATCCGTGATATTCAAAATTAGAGAGTTAAATAAAAATCAAATGAAACACCGAAATACTATATTTGTTGAAGACTGCGAAATATTAACGCACAACGCTTTTGAGGGTGATCAATACATCATGCGTGTACATGCACCTAAAATTGCAAAACATGCAATGCCAGGTAGCTTTGCACATTTAACAGTTCATCCTCTTCGACCAATGCGCCGCCCTATATCAATCATGCGTGTCAACAAAGATTTAGGCTGGGTCGATTTTTTATATAAAAAACTCGGTGAAGGTACGGCTTTACTAGCGGAGCGAAAAGTCGGTGAAAGTATTAATATCATGGGGCCGATTGGCAAAGCCTTTGAGATTAAACCTGAACGTAAGCGCCCACTACTCATCGGTGGTGGTGTCGGAATGCCACCCATGGTTTTCATTGCAGAAGCTTGCCAGCAACAAGGTGGCTATGAACCCCTGGTTATTTTAGGTTCTGAAGTGCCCTTTCCATTCACAACAAAACCTTCTGAAATAATAATACCGGGAATACCTGATGGTGTTATTGCTTCAATGCCACTGCTTGATGAATGGGGTATTGCCTCACGACTTGCCAGCTTACAAGGTTATGCCGGTACATACGAAGGCTATGTTACCGACCTTGCGCGGCACTGGTTAAAAGCATTAAGTGATGAACAACGCAGTGAAGTAGAAATATATTCATGCGGGCCCCACCCCATGTTGGAAGCGGTTGCCAAACTCGCCAAAGAATTTGATCTGCCTTGCCAGGTATCACTTGAAGAGTTTATGGCATGTGCCGTGGGTGGTTGTGCTGGTTGTGTTGTGGAAGTTAAAACCGAACAAGGTCCTGCAATGAAACGGGTTTGTGTCGATGGCCCGGTATTTGATGCCTATAGCGTCTTTTCTTAACCCTCAAAGATAAAAGTCGAATTAAAATTATAATTCCCTTTAAAAAGCATACCGTCTCAATTTGTCTCTCCTGCTAGCCGGTATTTCCAGTCAGTATTTATAATTTAAACTGACTGGCAATCTCAGTCATTTTTGTTGCAAGACCTGAAAGCTCGCTACTGGCACTTGATATATGACGCGTATTTTCCGTTGTAGTAGATGATGCATCATTAATGACACTGATATTTTTATTTATATCTTCCGCCACACTGCTTTGTTCCGTAGCCGCACTGGCAATATGAGAACTCAATTCAGAAATACTTACTACAGATTTAGTAATTTCATCTAATTTAATGCCAGCCTCAGCCACTTGAGTAACCGTCTCGTTAGCACGAGTACGACCGGTTTCCATGGAGCTCACGGCTTTACTTGCAGATGCCTGTAAGCGTGCAATCATTTCATCAATTTCCTGAGTCGATTGTTGTGTTCGACTTGCCAATGTTCTTACCTCATCAGCAACAACGGCAAAACCACGCCCTTGTTCTCCTGCACGCGCTGCTTCGATTGCAGCATTAAGCGCAAGTAAATTCGTTTGTTCAGCAATACCACGAATAACATCTAAAATTGTTCCTATACTTTCTGTATTACTTTCTAATTCATGTAACACTTCGGCAGCCTGTTCAACATCTTCAGCCAAAGAATTAATCATATCCATTGTTTTATTAACAACTGCTTTACCATCTTGCGCCTCATGATTCGCGCTACCTGCTGCAGTAGCCGTTGAAGATGCATTGTTAGCAACTTCATGTGCCGTTGCAGCCATTTCATTCATTGCCGTTGCAACCATATTTATCTGGTTCAGTTGC
Organism: Gammaproteobacteria bacterium; assembly: GCA_030635835.1. The sequence goes on along the minus strand of DAOVYB010000012.1, from coordinate 3,191 downwards.
TGATCCATACTTTGTTCGGTTTCATGCGTCACAACTGTTAACTGTTCGACTGAAGTAAATAAATGACTGGAAGTAACATTTACATTTGTCAGGACATTTTTTAAATTGTCCTTCATAAGATTAAATCCATTAGCTAACTTACCAAGCTCATTTTTTTCACGGCATATAAAAGGTTCACCCGATAAATCACCATCTGCAATTGTTGCTACTTCACCACTCACACGAGAAATTGAACCGATTACGCCATACAAAACAAAAAACAAATAACCTAATATTGATAACAATATAGCTGATGCAATCGCCACATAGATATTTGACTGTCCAACACGCCCATATTGCTCTGACAATTTTAATGTTGATTTTTCTCTTGCCATTTTCATAAGCATATCAACTTCAGAGGCAATCGATGCCGCTGCAGTATCAAAACTCGCCATGGATTTATTGCCTCCAGCAGGACCGTGATCAATATAAGCATGAGCCATATTTTTGCCGACTTCAAAATAGTTCTCAAATTTAGTTTCCATATCTTCAAAAAACTTTTTAGCGTCCATACCCACTAATAAACTTTGACCATAATACTCAACACTTTGATCATTGAGTATTTTTAATTCATTAATTAATTCATGGAACTTATCCGCATTATTTTCAGCTTCATCAAAACCATCATTAAGCCCGTCTAAACCACGAGTTGCACTTATATCTGTTAACCACTGCTGTACCTGTATAATCGACAACTTTACCTGGTGAGCTCGATCTAAAAGAGGAACATCAAAACCAGAAAGTTCTCTGCTCACATTTCTTATGTAAAAATTATTGTTAAATATTAATCCTAATTCCGCGATTAAAATTAGTAATGTAGCAATTCCAATTATTAAAAACTTTTTAGTTAATGATAAATTTTTCATTTTGAGGCCTAAATTAAAATTATTTTTGATCAGGTATTTACTTATCGACCAAAACGGTAAAAGCTTTAAATATATGCCGCGAACACCCTCTTTTTCTTTACAACTTAAACATATATAGAAAGTTACTCACTAAAAGTAATCTTAAAAGTAGCATTAAAATGTAAAAATTCGTTACAAACACCAACTTTAGGTAAAACAATCTGCTATCTATAATTAAGTTTTCATAAGTACTGGTCGCTAATTAACTACGAGTTATTATGTGGATTATCATTAATTTATGAATAACAGATAAAAAATTACATAACCTTAATTTTTCTAAACATTTTCTAATTATCAATAGGGTGAATATATGTCAGTTTCAAAAAAAATAAGTGCACTAAGTTCATTACTTATTTTACTCTTTGCAGGTAATTCATTTGCTGCAAATAGTTTTGATGATGCTTTTAAGCAAGCATCAACTTCCGGACAACTACGTATTGGGTATATTTCTGTTGCACCTGATGTTGCAGGGAATCCCACTACAACTGGTGCAGCTTTCGGTGGTGAAATTAAAATGGAAACAGCAAAATGGAATCGATTACAGTTTGCTATTGCACCCTACTTTGTTGAGAAAATGGATGCTTTAAGTGGTGATGCAACGACTAACAAACTCAACACTGACTTTTTAGATGCAAACAGCCAGGCCTTTGTTTACCTTGGTGAAGCATATATAAATTATGCATTTAATAATGGTTCAGTACGTATTGGTCGTCAAAAGCTTGATAATCCTTTCATTAATACTGATGACATTCGCATGTTTTCAAATACATTTAATGCTTCCTGGTTAAACGTTGAAATTAGTAAAGCATTAACTTTAGAAGCAGGTATTGTTAGTAGCTGGGCAGGTTTTGATTCAGCAACAGCAACAAGTGGTCAGGATAAATTTAAAACAGCCAGCAATGATGGCGTTACTGCACTTGGATTAAACTATAAACAAAGTGAAAACTTCTCTGGCCAGGCCTGGTATTACAGTTTTGATAAAAGCTATTCTTTACTCTATGCAGATGTAAACTATACCGCGGGTAATCTGGAATTAGGCGCACAATTTGGCAATTACACTGAGGCTAATAACTCAGGAATCGCAGGTAATGTGCTTGGTGCTTCAGTGACATATTCAACTGGTCCATTTACATTTGGTGCAGTTATAAACTCAGGAACAAATGAGACGGGTAAATCTGCTGATCTTGGACTCGGTGGTGGTAATTATTATGCAGCAATGGACGAAACAACCATTGCTGGTTTAAATGACGCAATGGCACATGTGCTTTCATTTGAATATGCTGCTACAGATAAATTTACCGCAGCTTTGGCAATGGGACATTTTGAAGACAACGGTAAAGCAACAAATATTGATGAAACCGATATTGTATTAGGTTATAGCATGAATGAATTACTTAACCTCGAGTTTGTTTATGCGATAGTTGATAACAAAGGTAATCCTACTGATGCAGGAACAAACTTTAGCCGACAATTTGCACGCGCAACATACATTTTTTAAAAGACCAATTTTATAAATAAAAAGCCCAGCGATATAAGCTGGGCTTTTTTTATAATGAAATCAATATCAAAATTAATCGGTTTCCTGAATCGTCACACCATCTAAAGACGCGGAAAGTGAATCAGCACCTTCGCCTTTGCTGTCACCAAGCTTAATCATTAAGCGAAGTTCATTTGCAGAGTCCGCATAGTTAATTGCATCTTCATAAGTGATTTGGCCTGCTTTATATAAATCAAATAAAGACTGATCAAATGTTTGCATGCCCATGTTTCGCGACTTGGCCATTAAACTTTTCATTTTATGAATCTCACCTTTACGGATCAGATCTGACATCAACGGAGAGTTAATCATAATTTCAGCAGACAGCACCCGGCCAGTGCCATCAGGAGTAGGAATAAGTTGCTGTGCGATAAAGGCTCGTGTATTTAAAGATAAATCCATCAGTAACTGGTTGCGACGATCTTCAGGGAAAAAGTTAATAATACGATCCATTGCCTGATTCGCATTATTAGCATGCAAGGTTGCTAAACAAAGATGACCAGTTTCGGCAAAGGCTATTGCATGATCCATTGTTTCACGTGTACGTACCTCACCTATCAGAATAACATCCGGTGCCTGACGTAAGGTATTCTTTAACGCCTCTTCAAATGATTTTGTATCCAGACCCACTTCACGCTGAGTCACAATACATCCCTGATGGTGATGAATAAATTCAATCGGATCTTCAATGGTAATGATATGACCGGTTG
>DAOVYB010000041.1 GCA_030635835.1 Gammaproteobacteria bacterium | reverse complement strand
TGAAGAAATTAATACAGCAGGTGGTAACAGCTTTTTGTTTCCAACACTGGATATTAATGCTGTTAAGCTTTCTCAGCAGGATCAACAAAAAATCCAGCAGATTAATCAATTCAATATCGTCATTTTTATTAGTCCAAATGCTGTTGAATATGGACTTAGTCAAATTCTAGCAAATACAGATTTATCTGAAACAGTTGCTCTAGCTACAATAGGTCAGGCAAGTGCTAAAGTTTTATATAACAAACTTGGCAAACAAGCCGATATTGTTCCTGAGGAAAATTTTAATAGTGAGGGATTACTTGCCACTCAGGCAATGCAAAATGTTTCGAATAAACGCATTTTAATCATACGTGGCAATGGTGGACGTGAGCACTTGAAACAAACCTTGCAGCAACGTGGTGCATTTGTTGAATATCTTAATATTTACCAACGAGTAAAACCTGCTAGCAACAGCACAGATTTAGTACAATATTTGCAGAATAATCAGATAGCCGCTATTGTCATTACTAGTGCTGAAATTTTAAAAAACCTGGTTGAAATGACGCCTGAAAAAGTAATCTCGCAACTCTATCAGGTACCTTTATTACTGATAAATAAACGACTTGTAGATATTGCCAAAGATGCAGGCTTTAAGAATAAATTACTTGTCGCAACTGAAGCTGATGATAATGCAATTATAGACTCATTGAAAATTAATCATTTATTACCATATCAAGATATATAAAGAGTAATGTAAATCAAGAATACGGATAACGGAATACAAATGACTGACTCTGAAAAACAATCTGCTAATACAGAAGATAAAGAAGTAGAAAAAGTTGCCGCTAAGAAAAAAGCAGCAAAATCTACTAAACACGCTAAAGCTCACAAATCTAACTCGTCCCATGTGGGGCTAATCACTTTACTTTTTTTCATTGCCATCGCCACACTCGGTGGGCTTTATCTTGTTTGGGAAAGCCTGCAACAAAATTCAATTAAGCAACAAATTACAACACAAAGTGTCGATAAACAAATAGAGACCTTAAAACAACAACAGTTAGAAATTACTGAAAAAAATGAACAGCAAATTAAAGATATCCATACTTATCAGGAAAATTTACGCCACAATCTGACCAACCTGATACGAAATAAACAGCATTTACGCAATGACTGGTTAATGGCTGAAGCAGAATACCTCATTCAATTAGCTAACCATCGTTTACTACTGGAAAAAGATGTTGCAACCGCGTTAGTTGCTTTAAAAGCTGCAGACATCCGATTAGCTGAAGTAGCCGATCCTGCGTTATTAAGTATTAGAAAAATTCTGGCCAATGATATTCAGGTATTAAATAATATTCCCACTATCGATTTAGCCGGTTTATCTGTCACTCTGAGTGCGCTCAGTAATAACATTCCAAATTTACCTCTGAATACCCCTGATCCCAAAACACATAAAATAAATCAGGCAGAACAAACTCCGGCTTCATCTGATGTGAAAAGTATTAAAGATTTACCTGCCGCTGTCTGGAAAGATATCAAAAGTCTTATTGTTATTCGTAATCATGAAAAACCACTGCAACCTTTGCTTGCACCCAATCAACATTTCTTCTTAATACAAAATCTTGCATTGCTATTAGAACAATCTCGCCTCGCATTACTAAACGGACATAATGAAATTTATCAGGAAAGATTAGCCACCACTGAAAAATGGATTAACCAGTATTTTGATACTGAACATAATGTTACCCGTAACACGCTAACCAGCATTGATGAATTACAAAAATTTGATATTGATCCAACTCTACCTGATATTTCTGCAACTTTTACTGCGATAAAAAAATACCGTACCCAGGGACAGCTACCTGATGAACCTGTTGAAAAGGTTAAAGAAGAATCATGAGATATTTATTCAGCTTCTTAGCCATCATATTTTTAGCCGTCGGTGCAGGCCTGCTTGCTCATCAGGATTCTGGTTATGTTTTATTTGGCCGTGGCTATACCACGCTGGAAATGAGCCTGACGCTATTTTTAGTATTAATTTTTCTCAGTTATATTTTTGGTTACATACTTATTCGTTTTATTATTCGTAGCTGGTCCATGCCCGAACAATTAAAACAATGGCGTAATACTCAAAAGGCCAATAAAGCCCGTAAAATATCATTACAGGGCTTAATTAACTTATCACAGGGACAATGGAAAAAAGCTGAACGCTTATTAACCCGTGCGGTTAAAAACAGCGATATGCCACTATTAAATTATCTCTCTGCAGCCAAAGCCGCACAAAAACAAAATGCACCCGAGCGCCGCGATCACTACCTTGCCATGGCACACAAAAGCATGCCCGATGCTGATTTTTCAGTAAAACTGACACAGGCTGAATTACAATTTGCACATGGTCAAAATGAACAAGCCCTGGCAACCCTGGTGCACCTGCACAGCTTATCTCCCAAGCATACTCATATCATGGTGTTATTAACCCGCTTATATCAACAATTAAAAAGCTGGGACGATCTTGGTAAGTTGCTTTCACAGTTACATAAACACAAAGTTTTTTCTGACAAAGAATTATTTGAAATTGAAAAAGAAACCTACATTGAACTTATTCAGCTGGTTGAAGCAAACCAATCGAACATGAATAAGGATAGCGACAAGTTGCAGCAGATGTGGCAAAAAATTTCACGTGAATTAAAAAAAGATGCCAGTTTAATTGAAATTTATTGTAATAAGCTTGTTCAGCTAAACAAAAATGATGAAGCTGAACTTATTATTCGAAATGCTTTACGTAAAGAATGGCATTCTAACCTGGTTAAACAATATGGTTTAATAAAATCATCCCAGTTGGAAAAACAATTAACATTTGCTGAATCTTTATCAAAAAATCATGACAACAACCCGATACTACTACTCACCTTAGGACGTTTATGTATGTATAACGACTTATGGGGTAAAGCACGCGCTTATCTTGAAGCCAGCGTGGGCAATAAAGAACTGACAGAATCTTATAAAGAGTTAGGTTTATTAATGGAGTATCTGAATGAACCGAAACTTGCTGCAGAGTATTTCAAGAAAGGATTGTTTCTAAATTAAAATACCGCTCTCAAAAAATTGAGAGCGATGTCGTTATACTTTAATCAGTCTGATACTCAAATGCATCAGAGAAATAATGATCCAAGTCCATATTATTTTTTACAAACTCATCTCTGCCTGCATAAACCATTACCGGTGGACCTGATCCATAAATTTCATACTGACTTAAATCCGGGTAATCTTCCATAATGGCAGTGTGAACAAAACCGGTACGACCTGTCCAGTTATCTTCTTCCTGAGGATCAGATAAAACAGGTGTATAACGTATTAACGGATTTTGTTTAGTCCATGACTGCGCCAGCTCATCCATGTATAAATCTTCTTTTGCCCGCACGCCCCAATATAAATGGATAGGACGTTCAAGACCAACCTCTAATGCATGCTCAATCATACCTTTAACCGGTGCAAAACCTGTTCCGCCGGCCATTAAAATAATCGGCCGTTCAGAACCTTCTCGTAAATAAAAACTACCAAAAGGTCCTTCAATGCGTAACATATCTTTTTCTTTCATTACATCAAACACTTCCCCGGTAAATTCACCATTTGGAATGTGTCTGATATGCAGTTCGATAAATTCATCATCATGCTGTGCATTTGCTAAAGAGAAACTGCGATGCTTGCCATTTTTAAGTAAAAAATTAATATACTGGCCAGCAAAAAATTGTAATCGCTCTGTTTTTGGTAACAGTAATTTAATTAAAACCACATCATGATTCAGCTGGACTTTTTCATGCACTCGGCAAGGTAAAATTTTCGCCTTAATCTCTTTTGTCTCAAGCACTTCTTTTGATTTAATAACTAAATCACTATTTGGCACTGCTTGACAAAAAAGGGCATAGCCTTTGTCATTATCTTCTTCTGAAATACCACCCGGTAAGCCATCAGGATAAGAAATATTGCCTTCACTAATCTGGCCTTTGCAGGCACCACAACCACCGCCTCGGCAACCATACGGTAATGTGATACTTTGACGAAGTGCGGCATCCAAAACGGATTCCCCTTCATCAACCTGAAAAATATGGTCGCTAGACTCGATACGAACTGAATAACTCATTAAAATACTCAACTTAATTTACGACGAGCGATTATCTCCTAATGACTGATAAAGATAAACCTTTTAAATATATTCTCATCATCGGATGCGGCGATATTGGCCAACGTGTCGCGCGTATCTGGAAAAATCAGGCAAAATCGGTCTTTGGTGTAGCAAGGACTGAAGAAAGCTTAAGTACGCTGCGGCAACAGCATATTCATGTCCTGTCAGCTGATTTAGATAATCCAGATAGCCTGAGTAACCTAACAAGTAAGCACTCACTTCTTTATTACTTTGCCCCTCCCCCCACACAAGGCACCGAAGATACCCGCATGGCAAATTTTCTAGCAAGTATGGATAAAGATTACCTGCCTGCCCACCTTATATATATCAGCACTTCCGGGGTTTATGGTAATCAACAAGGTCAGCTGATTAACGAGCAAACGCCGGCAAATCCACAGGTCGATCGTGCCAAGCGCCGTTACCATGCAGAACAACAATTACAGCAATGGAGTAAAGACCATGCTGTTGCCCTCACAATATTACGCGTCGGTGGAATTTATGGACCAAACCGCCTGCCACTGCAACGATTAAAAGATCAGGTTCCCATGCTGCACGAAAATCTGGCTCCACAAACAAATCGCATTCATGCGGATGACTTAGCCCAGGTTTGTGTTGCAGCCGCAGCTAAAAATGCTGAAGGTGAAATATATAATGTCAGTGATGGCACTAACTCTAATATGACCGAATACTTTAATACCATTGCCGATGCATGTGGCCTACCACGACCACCATTGGTTGACTGGGATGAAGCCGAAAAGACCATTAGCAAAGGCATGCTTTCTTATTTAAAAGAATCACGAAGAATGGATAATTCAAAAATGATAAATGAGTTAAAGATTACGCTTAAGTACCCAACATTAAAAGATGGACTCAAAAATTGTATTAAATGAATAAAAAAAGAATGTTAACGGGTAGCTCGGATGTAATGGAATCCGGAAAAATAGGTTTAAAATCTTCTTGTTTGTAGGTCAGCTTTCAAGCCGACACGGTGATCATATTTATAATTCAGCTATTAGACTAATACAAATATATTCACATCACAAAATATGTATCTACGAAAAATTAATACGCTTGCATAACTCTGCGTCGGCTTGAATACCCTCTAAATTATTTTGGTGTGGGGCACTATGAGACCGACCTTCAAAAACAACAGGTAACTTTTATTTCGGTGGAAACTCTTTTAATATTTCAGCAACCAATCTTTTTACCATCTTGCGATATCTTTCTGGTGTTTCACCTTCATACAAAGGATAAGCTAATGAACCCCGCCATATTAATTTATGACTTTTTGCAGATACAACATCAATGGTTAAAACTAAACTGTCATAGCTGCTGGTTTCAGCAACAGGAATATTAAAACCAATACCAAATGCTGAATGATGACCCGATGTACCGAAGCCAATAGAAATACCCGAATCATGCGTTTCGATTTCCTGCCGAACATCCATAAAATACTGTATTTCTAACTCAGCTTTTTGTTTTACATTTTTAAAGCCTTTGTTCGAAAAGGCAGCTTCCATTTCTGCGACTACCCGTTGTTGCATAAACGGGCTATTAATTCGCGTATCCTCGGGTACTCTTACCGGCTTTGCCTTAACTTTATATGTTTTTAATAAACGAAAATTAATCGTTTCATCGTAATCAATATTTACCAGTGAACCACAGGCCGAGAGGAATAAAGAAATTAACAGGATGATGCCAAGTCGCATATTATTACTCCGTTTCATATAACTGTCTTATTATAAATATAGCTTCTTTTTTAGCTAGCGCGACTACGTTTACTTCTTAGCCATTTAATCAGAGGGTCCCACTGTTCCAGATCTTGCCAGACTTTTGAAGGTGCCATTTCAAAAATACCCGTACCTTTATCTTCTGCATGAATATAATTTTGTGTATCGCGTAAAGTCGTGACAAAAGGAATTTTTAAACTTTTCAGAAAAGCATAAAGTGCGTGATAACTAAGTGTATTTTCACGTACCCGATTTGCAATTACCGCCAGTTTAGTTTCACTGCGCGAAACACGGCCGTTGGTTAAGAGTTCCTTAATAAAATTCGCCGCAGCTCGTATATCAATGGGTGAGGGAAGAACCGGGATAATAATTGTTTCAGCACGTTTTACTAAATTTGCCAGTTCACGACCTGATACCCGAGCCGGCACATCCATAATCACAACATCAGTATCTTTGGAAAAACGTATTGCTTCTTTTGTTGCGTTTATACCTTTGATTTCAGGAAGTTTGCGTGAGCGAACTTTCAGCCAGTCCAAACCTGAACCCTGTGGATCAAAGTCTACCAGCGTCACTTTTTTATTTTCATAAGAAGCATAATAACTGGCCAGGTTGGTTGCGATAGTGCTTTTACCGCAACCTCCTTTTGCATTTAATATCATAATCTTACGCATAGTGCTTTCCTGCATTAATAAACACTTAATAAATTAATGAGATTTAGTATGAAACATAACATAGGAAATTAAAAATCGCATTGATTAATATTTTTATATACAAAAAAAACCGCCATAATCAGGCGGTTTTAACAGTATATTTAAATAAATATTATTTACTTGCAGATATACCCCGACCATTCAAACCCTGAATAGGACGAATACTTTTAGCAAAGATAGAAGTAAATGCGTTTACCTGTTCCTCTGAAACAGCGCCTTGCGCTTGTAACACCATCCAGTTAACCCCTTCCGAACAAGGTGGTGTCGTTAATGAACCTGAATAATTGTAATATGTTTTATTCGCTGGCAATAACTTACTAACATTAACTTTTACCGCGGCTAAGGAATGTTTATTATCATGCTGTTTTGGCATTTCATGCCATAACTTTGCAAGTGTTGTATTCGCTTTACCTTTATTAAATAAAACACCAATAACACCGAGTTGACCATCTTCAGCCTGATGAACAAAATGCGCAACCATATCTGCGTGTACACTGTTTACCTGATGTTCTGAAGGAGAATGGAAATGAAATTGAAGTAGGTTATATTTTTTTCCTGCAACAGAAATACTACTCCCTTTATTCATATTCACCTGAATGGTATGGCCATTGTTCAGAATTTCTTTTGCGCTGGCTTTATATGAAAAATGAATCTTAGCCAGATCGGCTTTATGTGCAGCGGTGACATTAATCGGAGATTGTTTTTTACCCGTTTTACACATGTGGTAATCATGATTTAAATCACCCCAATGTGCAGGGCCTTCATGGCCTTCGTAACTCCAGTGAACTTTACCGCCACTTGCTGTGGCTACTCCACTAACGCCAATCGCGAGAACAATTGCAGCAGCTACTTTTTTATTCATGAAGATCATTCCTTTTTAATCTATTGTAAACATCCAAATGTAATCAACGATTATAGATTGAACAAGTAAACAATTGTGTCATGAATTAAATAGTTTTTATATTTACTGCATATTGCACTTTGAATATGAGCTTGTTTAGTCTTTAAATTTATTATTTATAAAAAGTTATAGAGCTAACTATATCGTTAGTCATTCTACTTTTTAACTCTATCAATATTTAGCTTTTCCCACATGTCATCAACACGTTGTTTAACAGCTTCATCCATAACAATGGGTTCACCCCATTCACGTGTTGTTTCACCTTGCCATTTATTGGTCGCATCCATTCCCATCTTGCTGCCTAAACCTGAAACAGGTGAAGCAAAATCAAGATAATCAATCGGTGTGTTTTCAATAATCGTAGTATCACGTGCCGGATCCATCCGTGTGGTCATGGCCCATATCACATCATTCCAGTCACGCACGTTGACATCATCATCCGTGACAATCACAAACTTGGTATACATAAACTGGCGTAAGAAAGACCAAACCCCTAACATAACGCGCTTGGCATGCCCGGGGTATTGTTTTTTCATACTCACCACGGCCATACGGTAAGAACACCCTTCGGGCGGTAAATAAAAATCAACAATCTCTGGAAACTGTTTTTTTAAGATAGGCACAAAAACTTCATTCAATGCTAATCCTAAAATCGCCGGTTCATCGGGTGGTCGTCCGGTATAGGTTGAATGATAAATAGGATCTTTACGATGGGTGATACGTTCAATAGTAAAGACCGGGAAGCTTTCGACTTCATTATAGTAGCCAGTGTGATCACCAAACGGACCTTCATCCGCCTCTTCACCCGGCATTAAATAGCCTTCTAAAACATATTCCGCTGAGGCAGGCACTTGTAAATCAGAGCCTAAGCATTTAACGACTTCAGTTTTATCGCCACGCAATAAACCGGCAAAACCATATTCGGACAAACTATCGGGTACAGGTGTAACCGCGGCTAAAATGGTTGCCGGATCAGCCCCTAGAGCAACCGCAACAGGGAAAGGTTCGCCCGGATGTTTTTCCTGCCAGTCTTTATAATCCAAAGCACCACCACGATGCGCCAGCCAACGCATAATGACTTTATTTTTCGCGATCACTTGCTGGCGATAGATGCCTAAGTTTTGTCTTTCCTTATTAGGTCCTTTAGTCACAACCAAAGCCCAGGTAATCAATGGACCTGCATCACCCGGCCAGCAGGTTTGAATAGGTAACTTTGATAAATCAACATCATCACCTTCAATAACCACTTTCTGACAAGCTGCACTATTTACGACCTTAGGTGCCATGTTAAGTACTTGTTTAAAAACCGGTAATTTTTCCCATGCGTCCTTTAAACCTTTAGGAGGTTCAGGTTCTTTTAAAAAGGCCAGTAACTCACCGACTTCACGTAAAGCTTCAACCGACTCTTCACCCATACCCATAGCAACACGTTCAGGTGTACCAAATAAGTTGGCTAAAACCGGCGTATCGAATCCTTTAGGATTTTCAAACAAAATAGCCGGGCCAGCTGCACGTAAAGTGCGATCACAAATCTCGGTCATTTCAAGATTAGGATCAACTTCGTGACTCACACGAACAAGCTCGCCTTTCGCTTCAAGTTGTTTTATAAAATCACGTAAGTCTTTATATTTCATAACTACCTAAATCAAAGTCAAAGTCAAAGTCAAAAAATTCAACGCAAAGGCGCGAAGACGCAAAGCAACGCAGAGGAAAGATTTAAAAATATTAATATAATTGTCACTTCTTACCTTAAATTAATTATAAATGCTTATAAGAATTTTTCTTTCTCTTCTTTGCGTTCCTTTGCGTCTTCGCGCCTTTGCGTTGGGTCTTGATTTTTCAAATACGGAACCCACCATGACGGCGACGGTATCGATAATCCATAATAAGGATCGCAAAGAAAATATTATAATATTTTAACTTACCAGCACATGTAAAAAACACACTCTAATATAATTTTAGTTTATAACACTACAATATACTCAACAGCTTTATTAACCTGCCTTTTCCTTTTGTTTTCTCTGCGTTCCTTTGCGTCTTTGCGCCTCTGCGTTGGATCTTAGTTTTTTAAATACGGAACCCACCATGACGGCGACGGAATCTGTAATCCATAATAAAGTAACCCACGACTACACCAATCAATAAAATAATGACCAATAAACTCCAGTACCAGGTAGGAAATCTTGGACGAACACTGGCGAGTTCTTCAGGTGTAAGTATACGTTTACCCGTTAAATGTGCGAGTGCAACGTCTATACGTTGTTGCATAACATCATTTTGATCTTTAACCAGATTAAGCTCATTAAATATTTGCTTTTGATCAAGACTCATTTTAGGTTTTGGTTTTTTTTCTAAATCAGTAATTTTAAGCTTTAAACTTTCAACTTCTTTTTCTGCAGCAACTAATTTTTTTTCTACTTTCGGATCAGCAACAACCTTACCACCCTTAGCACCCTTAGCACCCTTAGCACCCTTAGCACGTTTTTTTAGTTCTTTAATGGTGGTAGTTGCATTTGATACCTGATCACGTCGAACCTGTAGTTCACGTTTATTTTTTTCAAAATCTACTTTTAATTTATCCAGTGCTTGTGTTGTTTTTTCATATTGATGTGCCAGCACATCATACTTTCTTGTTGACGGGGTTTCTTTCATCACAAAACCTGAACTCACCCAGCCTTCTGTTCCATCTTTAAGTTTGACCTGAATAAAACCTTCAACCGTATCAAGTACTTCTAACTCTGTTCCACTGGGAACAGATTTGATTAATGTACTTTTTTCATCTGCTTCAGCATGTATGCCTAATAATATACGATCAGTCACGTAGCGTTTTTCAGCTAAAGCCTGCGTTGCTAAAGATAAAAAGACGGTTATTAATATAATTATTTTTTTCATTAATGTTCCAATTTTTATTTCTAAAATTAAGCTATACCACTATGACGAAGTAATGCATCTATCTCTGGTTCACGACCACGGAATTTTTTAAATAACTCCATCGGCTCTTTTGTTCCACCCTGTTCAAGTACACATTCTAAAAAGGCATCACCCGTTTCTGAGTCAAAAATACCATTTTCTTCAAATAACGAAAATGCATCAGCAGATAAAATTTCTGCCCATTTATAACTGTAATAACCCGCCGCATAACCACCTGCAAAAATATG
>DAOVYB010000047.1 GCA_030635835.1 Gammaproteobacteria bacterium | reverse complement strand
CTTTATTGTTTTGCAGTGCAGCAGGTGTATGCGCTCGAGTGGCCAAATATCCAGCCTAAGAAAATCGGACCGCATACCTATGTCATAGAACATGGACCGCATGACGAAGACCCGAAAGTGAGTCATGGCTTTCACAATAATCCGGGGTTTGTTGTGACTGATGCCGGTGTTGTTGTTGTCGATACTGGAAGTAGTTATGAAATTGGCAAAATGATCCTGCGAAAGATTGCGAGTGTCACAGCAAAACCTATAACACATATCTTTACCACTCATTTCCATGGTGATCATTGGTTTGCTAATCAGGCACTTGTTGAGGCTTATCCTGATGTACGTACCATTGCGCACCCAAAACTGATTACTTTATTAAAAAGTGGCGAAGACAAATTCTGGTTGGATGTATTTTCCAAGCGGCTTGGTGATGACTTTGCGGGGACAAAAGCGGTTATTCCAAATACAGCAGCTGAAAATAAGGAATACAAACTGGGTGGTATAACCTTCCAGGTTACGTTGTTTAATAAGGCACATACGGCGACGGATTTGATGGTCAACGTTGTTGAAGAGGGAGTCTTGTTTACTGGCGATATTATAAATAATGAACATTTCTCCTTTATGGGACATGGCAACTTTAAAGGTGCCTATGAAGCAACCCAAAAAGCACTCGTAATGAATCCCAGGTATGTTGTGGTTGGTCATGGACGAAGCGGTAAGATAAATCTGATTAAAGAATTTGCACAGATTTACCTGAAGTTACGTAATGAAGTTGGCTCATATTATGAGCAAGGTCTGATGGCTTATGAAATAAAACCTAAGGTTATTGCTGAGTTTGATAAGTACAAACACTGGAGTGGCTTTGACAGGCGGTTCGGTTCGTATGTCAACCAGCTGAGCACAGAACTGGAAAATGAAGCATTTAATAATTAAGTAAAACTCTGTAGTAATAACGGTTGAGTAAGTCGTTTCTAAGTTCATTTTTTTGTATAATCCACGCCCTTTATTATGCTATTTCGATGGAGGATTCCCCTGGAATGATTGTAACGATTTCAAAAATACACACATCTGTTAATGATGATCTTGCACAAGGTATAAAATGAAAACCCGAAAATTTATTATCCGCATAAACTAACATCAATATATTTAACTGGATACTATGGAAAATAATATTAAAGCAAACGAAGCATTAAAACGTCTTCGCGATGGGAATCAGCGATTCGCTTCAAATCTGCGCACTCAAGAGTCTTTATTTAGTGATCACCGACGAGAAGAATTGCTGAGTGGTCAGGAACCTTATGCCATTATTCTGGGTTGTTCCGACTCGCGTGTACCAGCAGAAATTGTTTTTGATCAGGGCTTAGGAGATTTATTTGTGATTCGTGTTGCCGGTAATATTGTTGCGCCTTCTCAGATTGGTAGTGTTGAATTTGCTGTCTCCCAGTTTGGTACAAGATTGGTTATTGTGCTCGGACATTCACAATGTGGTGCGGTGTGTGCGACGATTGATGAGTTAACGCATGGACATGGTAGTAGCTCTGAAAATATTCGCGCCATTGTTGAGCGGGTTAAACCTTCAATCGAAAGTTTGATGGCGACTGAATTAAAAAATGATAAAGTCGCATTAGAAAAAGAAGCGGTACGTGCAAATGTACGAGCTTCTGCAAATCAACTTCGTCATGGCTCAAGCATTATTGAAAACCTGATAACAACAGATGGGTTACTTGTAGTGGGTGCGGAATATTCTTTGGAAAGTGGTGTTGTCGATTTTTTTGATGGTGTGCCAGCTAGTTAAACAAAAAAGGCCGACTTAACGTCGGCCTTCTAAATTACATAAACATCTTCGCCCAAAAAGGTACCTCTGGCGGAGGTTCAAAAGCACCTTTCAATTGTTTAAACGAACGAACAAGTCGGGCAAACTTCTTGTAATCACGTTTGTAGAAATACAAATATGGCGCACGATAGTTGATGGTGTAAAAACCCGTTTTATCAACAAACCCGTATGACATGATTCTAATCCTGAGACCATCATCATTTTTGTATTGCATAACCAATCGGAAGGCGCGTTTTCTATTTACCTTCGCAGGTTTATTGCTCAATACCTTAAGTCGTTCCAGCCCACTGCGCTTACGAAGTTCAGAGACATATAAATCTGCAGCTTCCAGTGGCAGCATATTTTTTCTACTCTTTTTCTTTAGAGTAGGAAATGCGGTATCGTGATAACGACGGGTGATATTCATCGAATGTATGCCAGTACCATCACGTGTAACAGCCATGGATTCCAGTGTAATGTATTGCTGTTTTCCACCTACTTCAATACTTTCATAAGTAGTTGGCACTGTTGTTCTAACCCATCTTTGTGGAACCTTAAACTTAAAACTCTTGGATTTAGCGATACGGTTCATATCATCGGTCATAGTCCAGTAAGCAGTCTGTGCGCAGCCACTACCAAGCAATGCCAATGTCATCAGTATTAGGATTTTTTTCATATTCTTTATCCCTGTTTTTTTATAATGAATTTAAATATTCTTTAACATATTCACGATCTCGGGCATTTTTGGATGCCAAACTGAGATAGCGCTTGAAGTAAGACCGTGCCTTACTTTTGTTATTCTTTTTCATATAGTGCATACCCAGCCGCTTATAGGTAGGGGCAAATTTTGGTGACAAGCGTTCAGCCTTTTTATAGGCCTTTAGCGCTTTTCTTGCATCACCTTTTTCATCTCGACGGTTGTAAGCTTCACCAAGTTAGAAATAACCGGCTGTTGGATAATAGCGACGCTTTTTACTGTCTTCCATCACCAATATCACGCTCTTAAATCGATCCTGTCCTATATCCTTGCGTAAAGCATCAAGTCTGATTGGTTTTATGATGCGATTGTAAGACTTCGAACCAATGCGTCCCTTACCTCTATAATTGGCTGACAAGCTTTTAAAACCATCGATACGATCGACTAAACTTGGGTGTGTTGAGAAAAAGTAGGGTTCTTCTATATCCAAAGCCTTGACCTCATCTGCGAGATGTTGAAACACTTTGGAGGCTTCACGTGGATTGTATCTGGATTTAAGCAAGCGCTTATAACCTTTTTTATCTGCTTCAGCTTCCAAATCTTGTGAAAATCCACTGATTGAAGACACTGCAGCTAAACGAGAAAAGGGAATACCTGATACGGCAAAAGCAGCAGCATTTTTGCTACTCACACGTTGTTGAAAGCTATGCTTTTCAATAAAGTGCACTGCTTCATGAGCCAGGATCGTTGCCAGTTGGGCCTCGTTTTGAATACGGGCTAACAAGCCAATATTAAAATAGATACTGCCATTGGGAAGTGCAAATGCATTCAACGATGTGGAATCGTATATACGTACACGAATCTTGCCTTTGAATTCAGGGTATAAGCGATCCATAACTTTCTGCAAATAAGCTGTCGCCCGTCTATGCTTATAGACTTGATCACTTTGCTTAATGCTTCTATCAAAACCGGCCGCCTCATGCCATAAACGACTCTCACTTTCACGCAAGTTGCCGGTATCTTTTGCATTCGTAAAGGACGTTACCCCTTCCATCGTGGCACAACCAGCAAGAAATGTTAGAAGTGCTGATAATAATATATTTCTCATCGTTCCATCCCCCTACTTCACGTAGACATCACGATATTTTTCAATACCGGGATACCATTCAAATATATTTTTAATAAAACTATTGGCATCCCCATAGTCAGTTAGGTTAGAGGTGTCGTCACGGTATTCACTATTCATCCATAAAAGGTCACCTGTTCTGAGATCGACAATACCGACATGAACAAAGGAATCGCCTAATCGAGGTGCTGGACCAGTAAATATATTAATAAAAGGAATATTGGCAAGAACCGATTTAGTTATTCGCCCGCCTGTCGATACATGATCACGGCCGTATACCATCACAGCAGCATCAGCTCCTGTTTGACGTCGCAGCGCTTTCAGTCCAGGGCCAATGCCGTAATCGAAGCGTCGAGCCTTGTGTTCCCAACCAATTTTAGAAGCTGTATTAACAACCAGTTTGTAAAGCGCCATATGTTCATCTACCACTTTAGATGTTTTTCTTGATAATCGCGGTAGTCTAACCTGGTGCAGCTTACGATTTTTCTTGATAAGAGTAGATAAAGACTTAGTGATATTTTTAGCAGCCTTTTTACTCCACTTTGGTACCGTCTCTTTAACATCACCAGCGGTAACTTCTATCACATCTATATTTACCGGCAAAATCACCAGTTTTTTTGGTAGTTTGGGTTTACCTTTTAATAGTTTGTAATGTACCCAATGTGGTGTGGTAGCTGCATGTGTCGTAAAAGACAGGACACTAAGCAAGATAAAAAAGACCAAATATGCAGATTTGCGTATAAACAATGTTCCATCCCCTATATTTATTATTACTTACTATTTATATCTTCAATTTGTTTTTTTTCTTAAATTTATTTTGTGACAAAGTTCACAATTTTAAAGTAATTACTAATAATGGTATAACTAAAAAAATGGTTTTACAACTTTGAGAATCAACTACTTACGTAATTTTCTTAAAGTATAGATAACAAATTAATATCAAAACCGTAATCTTAATTAAAGGCGGCAATTAAGAGGTTGGAACTCTTTTAGTTCTTAAAATGTAATAGGTTAAAACAGTAGTTATTAATTATATAATTATAAACTTAAATTATTATTTGAACTGTAGCCTATGGCAGGCTGGTGTATACTAGTATTAGTGGTATTAATACTGTCAACTTTAAATTTGGTTTGGGATTAAGGTTTATCTGCGATTAACAGTATTAGTATTATTTTTATCAGCAAATTGTTTTTGGAGTGTGACAATAGCTGCACCTTGTTGTTCATTAACATTATGTTGATTGCTTTTTTGTAAAAACAAGATGATAAAAATCAGGGGGGTATTATGAGTCAGGCAAAAAACGTTTTTAGTGATGTATGTATATCCTGTGTGTTAATCGCTATTGGAATTATTTCTGTGATATCACTGGCGGTTCTAATCTGGAATCAGCTTATTTAATTAAAGTAAGTGGAGTCAGAGAATATAATTGTTGTTTATACTAAAAAATTATAGTTCTCTGACTCCACTTGATTTTATTTAAGGGTGTTTTTGTACTTTTTTGCTCGGATAAAATTTATTGGAGCAATGCAAAAGTTCGATTAATATTTTTCCTGTCGAAGCTATATTTATCATAAATTTATCATCTCTCTCTTCACCCCCCACCAAAAATAAATTTGACAGTTAATAAGGTAAAGCTATGAATAATAATTATTGGTTGATGCGTAAATTGTTTTTAATATTTCTAGTTACAATTTTTTCATCGCTAGCTAATGCAGATAAACCTGATGCGCCAATACCACCACAACTTTTAAAAGCTGATGATGTTCAAGGTCAGAAAGCCCCGGATGTTTTGCTGAATAAAATTAATACTTTAATTCAGAGGACTGAAAATAATTATACTCATGCAAAAATAATCTTAGCTCAAGGTGAGAAAATAATTTTAAATTATGATTATCAATATGGCTGGCGTGCATCAGATGTCGTACAACAAACTCTTATTTATAAAAAGAAAAATTTAAACTGGACTCTGACAGACACAATAAACTTTAGTACAGAAGCAAGAAGCATTATCGGTGATCTCACTGGAGATGGGGTGTCAGAATTGCTTGTTTTCGATAAATCAGGGTTTCGAAATACGATTATGTCAGAAGAAATAGTTATGCAATATGATACGACAAAGGAAAAATATGTAAAGACAGGTTTAATTGCACGAACTGAAGCTACTGTCGGTGAATGCAATGATATGAAGAACAGATATGAAAATATATCCATTGAAAAATCTAAATCTTCACCTATTGTGAGCATTACGTTAAAAAATACAAAAGTGAGTAAGACTGATTGTGAAGAAACACCTGTGTTCACATCAAAACGTGAATATGAATGGTCAGCTAAGCAGAAAAAATTTATTTCGGTAAGTGTCGCTTCTTCGTTGCTTCGCTGGGTTAGAACATTAATATCGCTGTAATTTGGTATTTGAGGCCAGAGTACTTAGAACCCCTTCAGAGCTGATAGAAGTAAATGGACTCTGCCACCTTAAATTCTGGGGCAGAGAAAAAATATCCATTAACAGACTGGCTTGTTACAACCACGGATTTTACAGAGAGTGAATAATACAGCTACCACCAGTACGGCTGAAACAATACCTACAAGACTAAAAAGATCGAATGTCATTACAAATTTACCTTTACTATTTTTACTGTATTAATAAGTAATCGAATAGATTCTAATCTTTATACAGGCAGCAGATCGTGACCTGTTTCTGGTTTGAATAAAAACTACTCGTTTTAGATTAAAAGAGTTGGGTCAATTTAAAAATTATCCCAGTGCCGCTTATTTCGGACCCAGTTTTTGATTCTTTAAGCTTATTAATAGTTTTGTGATACATTTCACACTTATTATTACATTCAACTAAATAATTGGGATTAGCGATTAAAGAGGGCGGAGAAATTTAATTTTTTAAAATGTAAGGCTTAACCCTGGTTAGTATTTTTTATAGCACATAATACATGATCGTAAAGTAGTGGGTTACGCTACCCGCCAATACGAACATGTGCCATATACCGTGGAAGTGATATTTTTTTAAATCTAAAATGTAAAAGACAATCCCAACGCTATAGAACAGTCCACCTCCCAGCAGCCAGAGAAAACCGGCCATGGACAGTGACTCAATGAGAGGCTGAATAGCGATGAGGGCAAGCCAGCCCATTACTACATAAATGATAAGTTGAATAATACGTCGCTCATCTGATGAAAAGCAGTCGAGTAATATTCCTATCACTGCCAGTCCCCAAATTACGCCAAATAATGACCAGCCCCATGCACCATTGAGACTGACGAGTACAAATGGAGTATAGCTACCGGCAATCAATAAATAGATGCTGATGTGATCAAGTTTTTTGAATACCGCTTTTACCGAACCTTTAGTGCTGTGGTAGAGCGTTGAAAAAAGATATAACAGGAAAAGGCTTGTGCCGTAGATACTGAAACTGACAATCCGCCAGACATCACCTTTTAACGAAGCAAAAACCACCAGTATAACAAAGCCTGCCAGTGCGATTACCGCGCCCAGCAAATGTGTAAAACTATTTAGTCTTTCACCGTGATACATAATTTATTCTTTAATATGAACTAATAATAATAGTATCTTTTATAATAAGTACCAGTGAAAGTTTATCAATAATATAGGAGGTTTAGCCTGACCCTGGTTCTGTGGGAATTAAGAATGGATAGAACGAGGAAACGTCAACAGTACTGAAGCATATAAAATCACGGCGAGTAAAATAACCACACTAAAACCGAAATGTATCGCCAACAAGGTAGCTAATATGGCACTGATCACCGAAGCACATCCATTAATACCCCATGCCCATGGAATATAATCATTTGCATGGCGAACAAGGTTCGCCAGTGCCAATGGAAAAGGCATACCCATGCATATCGCTAAAGGTGCAATAAGTAATATTGTAATTAACATTTTGACTACAATCGGTAAACTCGCCAACATGGCAAACAGTGAGTTAAGTAAAAGTAGATACACCAGGCTGAATAAAATAATCCCGCCTATCGCATACAACAGAATTTTAGAACTAATATGTGTGCGTAAAAGCATGCCAGACCAGTAACTACCCGCACCGGCAAATATTAAAAAAGCAGTGAGTGTTACGGCAATAGCATAAATGGGCTGATGCAAAAACAGGATAAACTTTTGCATAAACGCGATTTCAATAAATAAAAAGGCCAGCCCAATAGCAAAAAAATAATAAAAGATATCTCGACGCCTTACCGATGTGTTTGCGGATGTTTGGTTACGTTGGTAAAACCATAACGGTAATAAGATAAGTACCAGACTAAAGAAGCTGGCAATCCCCAATGTTGCTAACAAAGTGATATATCCCCACTCAAATAAAGCCATGCCACCTTTATTTCGCATCTGAAAGATTTCTTTAAATGTTGACCATTTGAAAAACTGATAAAAGTAAGGCTGATCATCGGTAGCTGGTTGCAGATTAAACTTGTACTGCTGCATAAAGGTATCAGACTGCTCACTCAGTAAAGCGGTTGCTGCCTGATAAAATACCGGACTGTTAAGAATGTTATATTGATTCACCTGCTCGTGTTTTAGGTCTGGTGTATAAGCAAGGTCAAAGCCTCTTTCGTTACAAAATTTTTGCACTGATGAAAGTTCTTTATCTGTAAAGCTGCCATTCTTAACCAGCAAGGTGCTGGTCTGCCAACTTCGAATTAATAGCAAACGTTGTTCAGGATTACTTACGCCAGCTTCTTTAAGTGCTGACACTGCTGTTGCAAACAGCTTTAATGTGTCACGTGGTGGCAATTTGATCCAGCGGGTCAAGGCAAGATAACCATCGGTTTCAATATGTTTTAAATATAGTTGTAAAGCCTCAACGGTATATAAATAACTTTCATTCAGTGCATACAATCCAGATGAAGAGGCATTAAATGCATCCACCAACGCCAATTGAATTAAGTCATAACGTTTCTGTTTTTGTGTAAGAAAGTCTCGCACCTCGTTATGATGAATTGATACCCCGGGCTGTTGAAACAAGTTACCAGTGAACTGTGCAAAATTATTTTTCACTAGCTGAATCATCTGCTGATTTAACTCAACACCATCAATCTTTTTAACCTGGTGAAATTTTGCCTGCAATACATCGGCACCACCACCGACACCAATAATCAATACATCATTAATTGGCTTTAAGTGATAGGGCAATGCCGAACTATTCTGATCAAGATAAGCCAGTTTATTGTGTTCTTCCGGATAACGAGTAAGCACCGTCATGTTATCACCATCGGTAAATACACCAAGTTGTGATAATGGCTCATGAGTTGCGTAAAGACTCTGCCCCGGGGCATGACGCAATGGAACATCACGACTTTCCACTACACTGATCAAACCCAGGGGGCTGGAACTCTCAGCAATGATACTTGTACCATTGATACGCAGTACCTGCTCCAGACTTTTATATGGTGAGAGTTGTAACTTTAGTGAGGTACCACTCACAAACAATACTATGATGACAAACATTAAGCCGATCGCAATTATCGGTTGCCGGCTCACTTTTAGTTCCAGACTGGCCACTAACGCAGCAACAACTCCCAGTATCGCTACAATAATCAGCGCTAACTGCGGAAAAACCCACAATAGCAGAATAATCACACCTAAACTGCCGACGCCAGCACCTAACAAATCTACCGCATAAACATGCGATACCTGTTTACCATACTGCATGAAAGCCAGGCAGATAGCGGTAGCGGCAAAGAAAAAAGGAATCGCCAGTAACAAAAAAATACCGGCCAAAAATAAGACTTGCCGCGCGTCCCACAGAATTGCTTCCGCATTAAAAGGAACAAGTTGTGCGAGACTAAAACAGGCAACAGCAGTTACACCGAACAAGGCAAGACAACTAATATATAAAGGATTAAAACGTTGCAGTAATTGTTGTTGATATATGGCAACAATTGTTCCACTAATACCATAGCCCAATAATGCCAAACCAATAAACATATAAGCAAAATGATGCCACTGAATAATAGAAAACAAACGCATCAGCAAAATTTCATATGCTAATGCAGAAGCAGAAAGTAGGGTCACCGAAAAATAGGGTGGACGTAATAACATGGTCTTTTTTATTCAGCTATCTCAATTTATACCAGTTATGATCACTGG